>NZ_JBEAAM010000006.1:0-98914 GCF_040066175.1 Fontimonas sp. SYSU GA230001 | reverse complement strand
TCATCCTCCGATGATCCCGCCGCCCCGCCGGCCTTTCAGGCTCACTTCACGTTGGAATCACGCACCCCCTTCAGGCTCATGTGTCATTGGAAGAGGCTATTCCTTGACGGAGCGGGGTGTCGCGCGGACAATACGCGGCCCTTTCGGGGCCTCGTGCCCTGTCGGGACGGCGGAGGGGTACTCAAGCGGCCAACGAGGGCAGACTGTAAATCTGCTGGCTAACGCCTACGTAGGTTCGAATCCTACCCCCTCCACCAGTTGGCGATGTTTGGTAGAGAGTGCAGGGTTGCATCCTGAACGGAGCGACGCTGGCGGCGCGGCAGGATTCGAGCCTACGTCAATCATTGACCGGTTCGACGACTCCGCGCAGCGGGGTCGATCATCGGCGCGTAGCGGCGATGACCCGGAGGGCGAGCGGCGAGAGCCGCGAGTGATCCTACCCCCTCCACCAGTTGGCGAAGTAGAGCGCGTGAAGCGGGTGTAGCTCAATGGTAGAGCAGAAGCCTTCCAAGCTTACGACGAGGGTTCGATTCCCTTCACCCGCTCCAGTGGACGCCGCGAGGCGTCATCCCCGCGGAAGCGGGATCCAGTTTCAGATGTGCAGCGGTAGCGGTAAACGATAAGCCCACCTAGCTCAGTCGGTAGAGCACACCCTTGGTAAGGGTGAGGTCGCTGGTTCGATTCCAGTGGTGGGCACCAGATTTCGCGGCGTGGACACCGGCGGGGGCCGGTTTCCACGCATGGGTTTTTTCTTGGTCATAAAGTGGTCCACTGACAATCGGAGCCTGAGACATGTCGAAGGAAAAGTTTGAACGCAAGAAGCCGCACGTGAACGTGGGGACGATCGGGCACGTGGACCATGGCAAGACGACGACGACTGCGGCACTGACGAAGGTGTCTGCGGACAAGTTTGGTGGGACGTACGTGCCGTACGACCAGGTGGCGAAGGCGTCGGAGTCGCAGGGTCGTCGTGACGCGACGAAGATTCTGACGATTGCGACCTCGCACGTGGAGTACGAGACGGCGAACCGTCACTACGCGCACGTGGACTGCCCTGGGCACGCGGACTACGTGAAGAACATGATCACGGGGGCTGCGCAGATGGACGGCGCGATTCTGGTGGTGTCGGCGGTGGACGGTCCGATGCCGCAGACGCGCGAGCACGTGCTGCTGGCCAAGCAGGTGAACGTGCCCAAGATCGTGGTGTGGCTGAACAAGTGCGATCTGGTGGAAGACGCCGAGCTGCTGGACCTGGTCGAGATGGAAGTTCGCGACCTGCTGAACAAGTACGGTTTCGACGGTGACAACACGCCGGTGATCCGTGGTTCGGCGACCAAGGCGATCGCGGGCGATCCGGCGTGGGTGGCGAAGCTGGAAGAGCTGTACGCTGCGCTGGACACGTGGATTCCGGAGCCGCAGCGCGAGATCGACAAGCCGTTCCTGCTGCCGATCGAGGACGTGTTCTCGATTTCGGGCCGCGGCACGGTGGTGACGGGTCGTATCGAGCGTGGTCTGATCAAGGTGGGCGAGGAAGTCGAGATTGTCGGCATCCGTCCGACGCAGAAGACGACGATCACGGGCGTGGAGATGTTCCGCAAGCTGCTGGACCAGGGGCAGGCGGGCGACAACGTGGGGCTTCTGCTGCGCGGCACGAAGAAGGAAGACGTGGAGCGCGGGCAGGTGGTGTGCAAGCCTGGCTCGATCAACCCGCACTCGAAGTTCGAGGGCGAGGTGTACGTTCTGACGAAGGAAGAGGGCGGACGTCACACGCCGTTCTTCAAGGGCTACCGTCCGCAGTTTTACTTCCGCACGACGGACGTGACGGGGTCCGTGGAGATCAAGCAGGAGATGGTGATGCCTGGTGACAACGTGCAGATGACGGTGGAGCTGATCAGCCCGATCGCGATGGAAGAGGGCGTGCGCTTCGCGATCCGCGAGGGCGGCCGCACCGTCGGCGCCGGCGTCGTCACCAAGATCCTCGCGTAACGGCGGGCCTTTTTTGACTTGTGGGCGCGGATTCCATAGAATCCGCGCCCCTTTTTGGCTTTCCGCGGTACACACGCTAGGGCGGTAGCTCAACTGGTAGAGCGGCGGTCTCCAAAACCGCAGGTTGGGGGTTCGAAACCCTCCCGCCCTGCCACGCGTGCGAGCTTCCCCTTTGCGGGCCGCGGTGCCGGAACGAGTGCATGGACGTCCAAACCGCTGAACCAAAAGCCGCTTCTCCGCATCGGGATACGGCTCTGCTGAGCGTTGCCGCCGCTGCCCTGATCGGCGGCATGTTCGCCTTCTATTACTTCGAAGGCCAGTTCAACGCACTGCTGCGCACCCTGATGCTGCTCGCTGCCGCTGGCGTCGCAGTCGCGCTGGCCTACCAGACCGTGCTCGGCAAGACCATCTGGGGCTATGTCGTCGGCTCGCGGGTCGAGCTGCGCAAGATCACCTGGCCGACACGCCAGGAGAGCCTGCAGGCGACGTTGATGATCGCCGTGGTCGTGCTGGTCATGGCGCTGCTGCTGTGGGGGCTCGATTCGCTGCTGCTCTGGGGTGTCGAAACCCTGACCGGCCGGGGAGCCTGAACCGATGGCCATGCGTTGGTACGTCGTGCACGCCTATTCTCAGTACGAGAACAGCGTGATGAAGGCCCTCAAGGAGCGCATCGCGCGCGCCGGTCTGCAGGACCAATTCGGCGAGATCCTGGTGCCGACCGAGGAGGTCGTCGAGATCAAGGACGGCGTCAAGCGCAAGACCGAGCGCAAGTTCTTCCCGGGCTACGTACTGGTCCAGATGGAAATGAACGAGGACACCTGGCACCTGGTCAAGGCCACGCCCAAGGTCATGGGCTTCATCGGCGGCACCGCCGACAAGCCGGCGCCGATCTCCGACAAGGAGGCCGAGAAGATCCTCAACCGCGTCACCGAATCGGTCGAGAAGCCGCGTCCGAAGACGCTGTTCGAGCCGGGCGAGGCGGTGCGCGTCAAGGAAGGTCCGTTCGCCGACTTCAACGGCGTCGTCGAGGAAGTCAATTACGACAAGAACCGCCTGCGCGTCGCGGTCCTGATCTTCGGCCGGTCCACGCCGGTCGAACTCGAGTTCTCTCAGGTCGAAAAGTCCTGAAAGCGGTGATTGCGGCCGGACGGCCGCAATCGTGATTCCGGGGAGCCTGCAACAGGCGTTCGCACCCACCTAGGAGTAGTCATGGCAAAGAAAGTCACGGCCTACATCAAGCTGCAGATCCCTGCAGGCAAGGCCAATCCGGCACCGCCGGTCGGTCCGGCGCTCGGTCAGGCCGGCGTCAACATCATGGCGTTCTGCAAGGAGTTCAATGCAGCGACGCAGAAGCTGGAGCCGGGCCTGCCGACTCCGGTCGTGATCACGGTCTATTCGGACAAGAGCTTCACCTTCATCACGAAGACGCCGCCGGCGACGACGCTGATCAAGAAGGCGATCGGCCTGGAGTCCGGTTCGCCGACGCCGCATACCAAGAAGGTCGGCAAGATCAGCAAGAAGCAGATCGAAGAGATCGCCAAGATCAAGATGCCGGATCTCAATGCCGGCAGCATGGAGGCGGCGTGCCGCCTGATCGCCGGTTCCGCCCGCAGCATGGGCGTGGATGTCGTGGAGTAAGCCATGGCGAAGATCACGAAGCGTCAAAAGGCCGTTGCCGGCAAGGTCGTGCAGGGCAAGAACTATCCCCTCGACGAGGCCATCAAGCTCGTCAAGGAATGCGCCACCGCGAAGTTCAAGGAGTCGGTGGACATCTCGGTCAATCTGGGCGTCGATGCCAAGAAGTCCGACCAGAACGTGCGCGGCTCGACCGTGCTGCCGCACGGCTCGGGCAAGAGCGTGCGCGTCGCCGTGTTCGCGCAGGGCGCCAAGGCCGAGGAAGCCAAGGCGGCCGGTGCCGACGCGGTCGGCATGGATGACCTCGCCGCCGCGATGAAGGGTGGCGATCTGAGCTACCAGGTGGTGATCGCCGAGCCGGCCGCGATGCGTGTCGTCGGCGGTCTGGGTCAGGTCCTCGGCCCGCGCGGCCTGATGCCGAACCCGAAGACCGGCACGGTGACCCCGAACGTCGCCGAAGCGGTGAAGAACGCCAAGGCCGGTATGGCCAAGTTCCGCACCGACAAGGCCGGCATCCTGCACTGCTCGATCGGCGCCGCGGCGTTCGACGCCGACAAGATCAAGGAAAACCTGATCGCGGTCATGCGCGACGTGCGCAAGGCCAAGCCGGCGACGTCCAAGGGCGTGTTCATCAAGAAGCTGACCCTGTCGAGCACGATGGGGCCCGGCGTGCGCGTGGACGTCGGTACGCTGCCGGAGTGATTCAAGGACGGGGTCGCAAGACCCCGTTTGAAAGTGATTCGAAGTGTGTGGCGTCAGCCGCACGTCGAAGACCGTATGTGGGATGGAAGGGCTGCACGCGTCCGGACATTAAAGGCCGCGAGGCCGCATACGCAGACGGTGTGCTCAACGCACCGTAAAGGCGGGTCGGAGCCGCGAGGTGCCGGCCCATTTATGGAAAGAAGCAACTAGGAGTTCTGATGGCTCTCAGGCTGGAAGACAAGAAGGCCCTGGTTGCGGAAGTCAACGAAGTCGCCAAGCGCGCGCTCTCGGCCGTTGCGGTCGAGTATCGCGGCCTGTCGGCCGGCAAGTTCGACGAACTGCGCAGCAAGGCGCGCCAGAGCGGCGTGTACCTGCACGTGGTCAAGAACACGCTGGCCCGGCGGGCCGTGGAAGGCACCGAGTTCGAGTGCCTCAAGCCCGCGCTGGTCGGCCCGCTCGTACTGGGGTTCTCGCTCGAGGATCCGGGTTCGGTCGGCCGCCTGTTCAAGGACTTCGTCAAGGCGAACGAAGTGATGGTCGTCAAGGCCGTCGCGGTCGGCGGCACCCTCTACGGTGCCAAGGATCTCGACCGTCTGGCGACCCTGCCGACCAAGGAGCAGGCGATCGCCATGCTCATGGGCACGATGAAGGCCCCGGTCGGCAAGTTCGTTCGTACCTTGGCCGAGCCCACCGCCAAGTTCGTCCGCACGGTCAAGGCCGTGGCCGACAAACAGGGCGCGTGAACGCGTTGACTGACGTTACCAAAATTACGCTTTACACACTTTATTGGAGTTTTTGAAACATGGCTACGAAGGAAGAGATTCTTGACGCGATCGCGAAGATGTCCGTGATGGACGTCGTCGAGCTGGTCAAGATGATGGAAGACAAGTTCGGCGTCACCGCCGCGGCGCCGATGGCCGTCGCCGCCGCCGGTCCGGCCGCTGCTGCCGCCCCGGTCGAGGAGAAGACCGAGTTCACGGTGGTCCTGGCTGCGATCGACGCGGCCAAGAAGGTCGGCATCATCAAGGTCGTGCGCGAGCTGACCGGCCTGGGCCTGAAGGAAGCCAAGGATCTGGTCGAGGGCGCGCCGCAGACCGTCAAGGAAGGCGTCGACAAGAAGACCGCCGACGACATGAAGAAGAAGCTGGAAGAAGCCGGCGCGAAGGTCGAGCTGAAGTAAGTTGTCGGCTTTTTGCCAAGTCAGAGGTATTCCTGGCCGGGGGCGCGGTGCCCCCGGTCGGGTTTTCCGTTTTCGCGGGTCGAGAATGGGGAATCGGGAATTCTAGAAGCGCCGGCTTTGACGATTCCCGATTCCCGATTCCCGATTCCCAAGCTGTAAACCGAGGTTGAACTCATGGCCTACTCGTTCACCGAGAAGAAGCGCATCCGCAAGGACTTCAGCAAGCTGAAGGAAACGCTGGAGATCCCTTATCTGCTTTCGACGCAGATCGATTCGTATCTGCAGTTCCTGCAGGCCGACCTCCAGCCGTCCAAGCGCCGCGACGTCGGTTTGCAGGCGTCGTTCAAGTCGGTGTTCCCGATGGAGGCCTACAACGGCTCCGCGCGCCTGGAATTCGTCAAGTACCGGTTCGACGAGCCGCCGTTCGACGAAAAGGAATGCCGCGTGCGTGGCATGACCTACGCCGCGCCGCTGAAGGTCACCGTGCGCCTGGTGATCTTCGACCGCGAGTCGAAGGAGAAGCGTGTCAAGGACGTGCGCGAGCAGGAGGTTTATCTCGGCGAAGTGCCGCTGATGACCGATCACGGCACCTTCATCATCAACGGCACCGAGCGCGTCGTCGTCTCGCAGCTGCATCGCTCGCCGGGCGTGTTCTTCGACCACGACAAGGGCAAGACCCACAGCTCGGGCAAGCTGCTGTTCTCCGCGCGCATCATCCCGTATCGCGGCTCCTGGCTGGACTTCGAGTTCGATCCGAAGGACAACCTGTTCGCGCGCATCGACCGTCGCCGCAAGCTGCCGGTGACGATCGTGCTGCGCGCGCTGGGCTACAGCAACGAACAGATGCTGGCGCTGTTCCACGAGCAGAACACGTTCCGCCTCGAGGACGAGGGCGCCAGCCTGGAGCTGATTCCCGAGCGCCTCAAGGGTGAGAAGGCGCAGTTCGACATCACCGACGGCAAGAAGGTCCTGGTCGAGCAGGGCAAGCTGATCACGGCCCGTCACATCAAGCTGATCGCCGACGCCGGTCTCAAGCGCCTGCACGTCCCGGACGCCTATCTCGAAGGCAAGATCATCGCGCGCGATCTGGTCAGCAAGGACGGCGAGATCATCGCCGCGGCCAATGCCGAGATCACGGCCAATCTGCTGGCGAAGATCCGTGAAGCCGGCATCAAGGAGGTGCAGACCCTGTACGTCAACGACGTGGACAAGGGGCCGTACATCTCCACCACCCTGAACATCGATCCGACCAAGACCAAGCTCGAAGCGCTGGTCGAGATCTACCGCATGATGCGCCCCGGCGAGCCGCCGACGAAGGATGCCGCCGAGACGCTGTTCCACGGCATGTTCTTCTCGCCGGAGAAGTACGACCTGTCCGCGGTCGGCCGCATGAAGTTCAACCGCCGCCTGCGCCGCGACGGCGTCGAAGGGCCCGGCGTGATCTACGACGGCGAGCTGTTCTCGAAGTTCACCGACGATTTCTCCAAGGGCCTGTTTGCCAAGTTCGGCAAGGAGCACTCGGACATCATCGACGTGATCCGCGAGATCATCGCGATCCGCAACGGCGAACAGCAGACCGACGACATCGACCATCTCGGCAACCGGCGCATCCGCGCGGTCGGCGAGATGACCGAGAACGTGTTCCGCACCGGCCTGGTGCGCGTCGAGCGCGCCGTGCGCGAGCGCCTGGCGCTGGCCGAGGCCGAGAACCTGACGCCGCAGGATCTGATCAATGCCAAGCCGGTCAGCGCGGCGATCAAGGAGTTCTTCGGGTCCTCGCAGCTGTCGCAGTTCATGGACCAGAACAACCCGCTGTCGGAAGTGACGCACAAGCGCCGCGTCTCGGCCCTCGGACCGGGTGGCCTGACGCGCGAGCGTGCGGGCTTCGAAGTCCGCGACGTGCATCCGACGCATTACGGTCGCGTCTGCCCGATCGAGACGCCGGAAGGCCCGAACATCGGTCTGATCAACTCGCTGGCCTGCTATGCGCGCACCAACGAGTACGGCTTCCTCGAAACCGCCTACCGCAAGGTCGTCGATGGCAAGGTCACCGACCAGGTCGAGTACCTGTCGGCGATCGAGGAAGGCCGCTACGTCATCGCGCAGGCCAACTCCGAGCTGGACGCCAAGGGCCACTTCAAGCAGGACCTGGTCTCGGTGCGCTTCCAGAACGAGTTCACGATGATGGCGCCCGACAAGGTCCAGTACATGGACGTGTCGCCGCGCCAGATCGTGTCGGTCGCATCCGCGCTGATCCCGTTCCTCGAGCACGATGACGCCAATCGCGCGCTGATGGGTTCGAACATGCAGCGCCAGGCGGTGCCGACGCTGCGCTCGGAGAAGCCGCTGGTCGGCACCGGCGTCGAGCGCCGTGTCGCGGTGGACTCCGGCAACGCCATCCAGGCCAAGCGCGGCGGCGTCGTCGAGAAGGTCGATGCGGCGCGCATCGTCGTGCGCGTCAACGACGACGAGACGCAGCCGGGCGAGGCCGGCGTGGACATCTACAACCTGGTCAAGTACGTCCGTTCCAACCAGAACACGTGCATCAACCAGAAGCCGATCGTCAAGCCGGGCGACCGCATCGCGCGCGGCGACGTCGTCGCCGACGGCCCGTCCACCGACCTCGGCGAACTCGCGCTCGGCCAGAACATGCTGATCGCGTTCATGCCGTGGAACGGCTACAACTTCGAGGACTCGATCCTGATCTCGGAGCGTGTCGTCGAGGAGGACCGCTTCACGACGATCCACATCGAGGAGCTGACCTGCGTCGCGCGTGAGACCAAGCTCGGACCGGAGGAAATCTCCGCGGACATCCCGAATGTCAACGAGGCCGCGCTGCGCAAGCTCGACGAATCCGGCATCGTCTATATCGGTGCCGAGGTCAAGGCCGGCGACCTGCTGTGCGGCAAGGTCACGCCCAAGGGCGAGACGCAGCTGACACCGGAAGAAAAACTGCTGCGTGCGATCTTTGGCGAGAAGGCGTCCGACGTGAAGGACACCTCGCTGCGCGTGCCGGCCGGCATGGACGGCACCGTCATCGACGTGCGCGTGTTCACCCGCGAGGGCGTGAAGAAGGACAAGCGTGCGCTGGCGATCGAGGAGGCAGAGCTCGCCGCGGTGCGCAAGGATCTCGCCGACCAGCAGCGCATCTTCGAGGACGACATCTACGACCGTCTGCGCAGGATCCTGCTCGGCAAGGTGGCCGACGGCGGTCCGAGCAAGCTCAAGAAGGGCGCCAAGGTCGATGCCGCGTACCTCGACTCGATCGAGCGCGACAAGTGGTTCGAGATCCGTCTCGCCGACGATGACGCGCAGAGCCAGCTCGAAGCCGCCAACAAGCAGCTCAAGGACATGCGCTCGGAGTTCGACAAGCGCTTCGAGGACAAGAAGCGCAAGATCCAGTCGGGCGACGAGCTGTCGCCGGGCGTGCTGAAGATGGTCAAGGTGTACCTGGCCGTGAAGCGCCGCATCCAGCCGGGCGACAAGATGGCCGGCCGTCACGGCAACAAGGGCGTCATCTCGATGATCGTCCCGGTCGAGGACATGCCGCACATGGACGATGGTACTCCGGTCGACATCGTGCTCAACCCGCTGGGCGTGCCTTCGCGCATGAACATCGGTCAGCTGCTCGAAGTACATCTGGGCTGGGCGGCCAAGGGCGTGGGCAAGAAGATCGACGAGATGCTGCAGCAGCAGCGCGCCGTCTCCGAGCTGCGCAAGTTCCTCGACCAGCTGTACAACAAGACCGGCAAGGGCCAGTCCAAGGTCGATCTCGCCTCGCTGACCGACGGGGAGATCGTCAATCTGGCGAAGAACCTGACCGGCGGCGTGCCGGTCTCCACGCCGGTGTTCGATGGCGCCGACGAGGACGAGATCAAGCAGCTGCTGGAGCTGGCCGGCCTGCCGCAGTCCGGCCAGGCGGTCCTCACCGACGGTCGCACCGGCGAGCCGTTCGCGCGTCCGGTGACGGTCGGCTACATGTACATGCTCAAGCTCAACCACCTCGTCGACGACAAGATGCACGCGCGTTCCACCGGCCCGTACTCGCTGGTGACGCAGCAGCCCCTGGGCGGCAAGGCGCAGTTCGGCGGCCAGCGCTTCGGCGAGATGGAAGTCTGGGCGCTGGAAGCCTACGGCGCGGCGTACACGCTGCAGGAAATGCTGACGGTGAAGTCCGACGACACCAACGGCCGCACGCGCATGTACAAGTCCATCGTCGATGGCGATCACCGCATGGTCGCGGGCATGCCCGAGTCGTTCAACGTGCTGGTCAAGGAAATCCGCTCGATCGGTCTGAACATCGAGCTGGAGCAGAACCAGTAAGGCGTCCGGGCACAAGGAATCTCAGGAGTCACCATGAAAGATCTGTTCAACCTGATCCGCAACCCGGAAGAGGCCGAGGACTTCGATGCCATCCGCATCGGCCTCGCCTCGCCGGAGACGATCCGCTCGTGGTCCTACGGCGAAGTCAAGAAGCCGGAGACGATCAACTACCGCACCTTCAAGCCGGAGCGCGACGGCCTGTTCTGCGCCAAGATCTTCGGGCCGATCAAGGACTACGAGTGCCTGTGCGGCAAGTACAAGCGCCTCAAGCACCGCGGCGTGGTCTGCGAGAAGTGCGGCGTCGAGGTCACGGTGGCCAAGGTGCGTCGCGAGCGCATGGGCCACATCGACCTGGCATCGCCGGTCGCACACATCTGGTTCCTGAAGTCGCTGCCCAGCCGTATCGGTCTGCTGCTCGACATGCCGCTGCGCGCGATCGAGCGCGTGCTGTATTTCGAAGCGCACATCGTCGTCGATCCGGGCCTGACGCCGCTGGAGCGCGGCCAGCTGATGACCGAGGAGGACTACCTCAACGCGGTCGAGCAATACGGTGACGACTTCGACGCGCGCATGGGCGCCGAGGCGGTCCACGACCTGCTGAAGAACATCGATCTGCAGAAGGAGGCCGCGAAGCTGCGCGAGGAGCTGGCCGGCACCAACTCGGAAACCAAGATCAAGAAGTACGCCAAGCGCCTCAAGCTGATCGAGTACTTCATCGCCTCCGGCAACCGTCCCGAGTGGATGATCATGACGGTGCTGCCGGTGCTGCCGCCGGATCTGCGTCCGCTCGTGCCGCTCGACGGCGGCCGCTTCGCGACCTCGGATCTGAACGATCTGTACCGTCGCGTGATCAACCGCAACAACCGTCTCAAGCGCCTGCTCGAGCTGACGGCGCCGGACATCATCGTGCGCAACGAGAAGCGCATGCTGCAGGAGTCGGTGGACGCGCTGATCGACAACGGCCGTCGCGGCCGTGCGATCACCGGCACCAACAAGCGCCCGCTCAAGTCGCTCGCCGACATGATCAAGGGCAAGCAGGGTCGCTTCCGCCAGAACCTGCTCGGCAAGCGCGTGGACTACTCGGGACGCTCCGTCATCGTCGTCGGTCCGACACTCAAGCTGCACCAGTGCGGTCTGCCGAAGAAGATGGCGCTGGAGCTGTTCAAGCCGTTCGTGTTCTCGCGCCTGCAGCGTCTGGGGATCGCCACGACGATCAAGGCGGCGAAGAAGATGGTCGAGCGCGAAGAGGCCGTGGTGTGGGACTCGCTCGAAGAGTGCATCAAGGAGCACCCGGTGCTGCTCAACCGCGCACCGACGTTGCACCGCCTCGGCATCCAGGCATTCGAGCCGGTGTTGATCGAGGGCAAGGCGATCCAGCTGCATCCGCTGGTCTGCACCGCGTTCAATGCCGACTTCGACGGCGACCAGATGGCCGTCCATGTGCCGCTGTCGCTCGAAGCGCAGCTCGAGGCGCGCGTGCTGATGATGTCCACCAACAACATCCTCTCACCGGCTTCGGGTGATCCGATCATCGTGCCGTCGCAGGACGTCGTCCTCGGTCTGTACTGGATGTCGCGCGAGCGCGTCGGTGCGCCGGGCGAGGGCATGGTGTTCGCGGACGTGGCCGAAGTGCACCGCGCCTACGAGAACCGCCAGGTCGATCTGCAGGCCAAGATCAAGGTCCGTCTCAAGGACTACAGCGAGGACGGCAAGGAGCTGTTCCGTCTAATCGAGACGACCACCGGCCGCGCCCTGCTGTCCGAGGTGCTGCCGGCTGGCGTGCCGTTCAGCGTCATCAACAAGACGCTGACCAAGAAGGAGATCAGCCGCGTCATCAACTACGTGTACCGTCGCTGCGGCACGAAGGACACGGTGATCTTTGCCGACCAGATGATGTACACCGGCTTCCGCATGTCCACCAAGGCGGGTATCTCGTTCTGCCTGGACGACATCATGATCCCCGAGGAAAAGGCCAGGATCCTCGAGGCGGCGGAGGCCAAGGTCAAGGAAGTTGACGACGAGTACAACCAGGGTCTGACCACCGGTGGCGAGCGCAAGAACCGCGTCATCGACATCTGGTCGCGTGCCAACGACGACGTCGCCAAGGCGATGATGGCCAAGATCGGCAAGGAGAAGGCGAAGACGCGCGACGGCAAGGAGGTCGAGCAGCCGTCGTTCAACTCCGTGTTCATGATGGCCGACTCCGGTGCGCGTGGCTCTCAGGCGCAGATCCGTCAGCTCGCCGGCATGCGCGGCCTGATGGCCAAGCCGGACGGCTCGATCATCGAGACGCCGATCACCGCGAACTTCCGCGAGGGTCTGAACGTCCTGCAGTACTTCATCTCGACGCACGGTGCGCGCAAGGGTCTGGCCGACACCGCGCTCAAGACCGCGAACTCGGGTTACCTGACGCGCCGCCTGGTCGATGTCGCCCAGGACATGGTCGTCACCGGCGAGGACTGCGGTACCGAGCAGGGCCTGCTGATGATGCCGATCGTCGAGGGCGGCGACGTGCTCGAAGCGCTGCGCGACCGCGTGCTCGGCCGCGTGACGCTGCGCGACGCGCACAAGCCGGGGACCGACGAGGTCGTGATCCCGGCCGGCACGATGATCGACGAGAAATGGGCCGACGTCCTCGAGAAGAACTCGATCGACGAGATCTGGGTGCGTTCGCCGATCACCTGCGAGCTGCCGTTCGGTGTCTGCGGCAAGTGCTACGGTCGTGACCTCGCGCGCGGTCATCTCGTCAACATCGGCGAGGCGGTCGGTGTCATCGCCGCGCAGTCGATCGGCGAACCCGGCACGCAGCTGACGATGCGTACCTTCCACGTCGGCGGTGCCGCGTCGCGTGCGGCTTCGGCCGATGGCGTCGATGCGCGGGCGGCTGGCACGGTGCGCGTGCACAACATCAAGACCGTCAAGAACGCCGAAGGCAATCTGGTCGCGGTGTCGCGTTCCGGCGAAATCGGCCTGATCGACGCCAACGGCCGCGAGCGCGAGCGTTACAAGATTCCCTACGGCGCGACCCTGCTGGTCAAGGATGGCGACGAGGTCAATGGCGGTCAGCGCCTGGCCAAGTGGGATCCGCACACCCATCCGATCGTCACCGAGCTGGGCGGCTTCGTGAAGTTCCAGGACTTCCAGGAAGGCCTGACCGTGACCCGCGAGACCGATCCGCTGACCGGTGTATCGACACTGGTCATCACCGACGCCAAGTCGCGCGGTTCGGCGGCCAAGGACCTCAAGCCGACCATCATGCTGGTCGATGCCAAGGGCAAGCAGCTGACGTTCGCCGGCACGGACATCCCGGCTGCGTACGCACTGCCGCCCAAGGCGATCATCACCGTCGAGGACGGCGACGAGGTCAAGGTCGGCGGCACGATCGCCCGTATCCCGCAGGAAGCGTCGAAGTCGCGCGACATCACTGGCGGTCTGCCGCGAGTCGCCGACCTCTTCGAGGCGCGCAAGCCCAAGGAACCGGCGGTGCTCGCCGAGACCACCGGCACCATCAAGTTCGGTACCGGCACCAAGGGCAAGCAACGCATCAAGATCGTCCAGGCCGACGGCAACGAGGCCGAGATCCTGGTGCCGAAGTGGGTGGAGATCCGCGTGTTCGAAGGCGAACACGTCGAGAAGGGCGAAATCATCTCCGACGGCGAGCCGAGTCCGCACGACATCCTGCGCCTGCAGGGCGTGGTCGCGCTGGCGAACTACCTCGTCAAGGAGATCCAGGACGTCTACCGCCTGCAGGGCGTGAAGATCAACGACAAGCACATCGAGACCATCGTGCGGCAGATGCTGCGCAAGGTCGAGATCACCGAGCCGGGCGACAGCAAGTTCCTGCAGGGTGAGCAGGTCGAGATCTTCCAGGTGCTCGCGGAGAACAAGCGTCTGGCGGCCAAGAACGAGCGCGGCGCACGCTTCGAGCGGCAGCTGCTGGGCATCACCAAGGCGAGCCTTTCGACCGAGTCGTTCATCTCGGCGGCGTCGTTCCAGGAGACCACGCGCGTGCTCACCGAAGCCTCGGTGCGCGGTTCGCGCGACGAACTGCGCGGCCTCAAGGAGAACGTCATCGTCGGCCGTCTGATCCCGGCGGGCACCGGCCTCGCCTACCACGAGCAGCGGCGCAAGTCGCGCGGCGGCAGCCTGCTGGCCGATCTGCAGGCCTCCGTGCTGAGCGGTACCGGCGGCAGCTTCGAAGCCAATGCCGGCGAGCGCCTGGCGGCGCGCGCTGCGGCGGTGGACACCGGCAGCGACGAGGGCGACGAGGGGGGCGCCGACGAGGCAGCGGAGGAGGGTGGCGAGGAGTAGAGCCTCGACACGTACTCTGTGGTGATTCGAAACCCCGGCTTCGGCCGGGGTTTTTTGTGGTCGCTCGGTTTGGATGGACGGGCGTTGGTTTCGCCCCTGCCGGGGCGAGTTACTTTTCTTTGCTTGTGCAAAGAAAAGTAACCCAAAGAAAGCACACCCCGAGTCGGCGCCCGCTGCGCGGGTGCCCGCACTGCGCGGCGTGCTCGGCAGGCGGACCGACGGCACATCCCGGTGCCGGCGGTCCTTGCGCGGCATTCATGCCGCGCACAGCCTGCGCGCGCCGCTCCGTTCGGCGCTTCCTAGGGGGGCGAAAACGCCCCTCACCCTAACCCACTCCCCGCACGCGGGGAGAGGGAGTTTTCTTGGGCGGCGTAGCCGCTGCTGTTGATGTTGGGTCCCCTTTTGCGAGCGCCGGCCGCTGTGTCGCGCGCAGGGGTTGAGCGGCCATGGATGGCCGCGAAAGCGCCGTCACGGCAGGACGCCGTGTCGGCGCGGCCCCGAGCACGTCACTGCGGCCGGGGACCGGCGCAGCCGGCGATCGCGACAGGGGTGTCCTTTCTTTTCGCCTCTTTTCTTTGGACAAGCAAAGAAAAGGGGCTCGCCCCGGCAGGGGCGCAATCAAGGCCAGCGAGAGCCAAGAATCGTGCAAGTGAGCAATGCGCCATTTCAAACCGTAGGCACTTGATTTTTGCCACGCAATCGCCGTTGACTCTGCCCCCGCCGGCCATTATGATGCGCGCCCTTTCCCGACGGCCCTCAGCGGAGGGTGCGTCTTTTCTTTGTCAAGCCGGGAAGTTCTCAACGTGCCAACAGTCAATCAGTTAGTGCGCAGCGGCCGCAGCACCATCAAGGTCAAGAGCAAGGTGCCGGCGCTCACCGGCTCGCCGCAGAAGCGCGGCGTGTGCACGCGCGTCTATACGACGACGCCGAAGAAGCCGAACTCGGCCTTGCGCAAGGTCTGCAAGGTCCGCCTGACCAATGGTTTCGAAGTCATCTCCTACATCGGCGGCGAAGGCCACAACCTGCAGGAGCACTCGGTCGTCATGATCCGTGGCGGCCGTGTCAAGGATCTTCCCGGCGTCCGCTATCACACGGTGCGCGGCGCGCTTGACTGCGCCGGTATCGACAAGCGCCGCCAGGGCCGTTCCAAGTACGGCGCCAAGCGTCCCAAGGACGGCGCGGCTGCCGCGAAGAAGTAAACGGGCTTTGCCCGAGTAAGGCGCGGCGCCTGCCGCGCCTGAAGACCACCGAAGGAATCCATCATGTCCCGTCGTCGCAAACCGGAAGCCCGCAAGGTCCTCCCCGATCCGAAGTTCAAGAGCGAGCTGATCTCCAAGTTCGTCAACATGGTCATGGAGAGTGGCAAGAAGTCCGTCGCCGAGAAGATCGTGTACGGCGCGCTCGATCAGGTCGTCGCCAAGAAGAAGATCGAATCACCGGCCGAGTACCTGCAGAGCGCGTTCGACAACGTCGCGCCGATGGTCGAGGTCAAGTCCCGCCGGGTCGGTGGTGCCACCTACCAGGTGCCGGTCGAAGTGCGTGCGTCGCGTCGTACCACGCTGGCGATGCGCTGGCTGATCGAGGCCGCGAGCAAGCGCGGCGAACAGGGCATGGAAGACCGTCTCGCGGGCGAGCTGATGGACGCCGCCGAAAACCGCGGCGCCGCCGTGAAGAAGCGCGAAGACACCCACAAGATGGCAGAGGCCAACAAGGCCTTCTCGCACTTCCGCTGGTAACACCGAATCCGGGGCCGGGCCGCAGGGCTTGAGTCCCGCGGCCCTGACGCCCTTTCACCGAGTTCTCCTATGCCCCGCACGACGCCCATCGAGCGCTACCGCAACATCGGCATCTCCGCGCACATCGACGCCGGCAAGACCACGACGACCGAGCGCGTCCTGTTCTATACCGGCGTGAACCACAAGCTCGGCGAAGTGCATGATGGCGCCGCCACCATGGACTGGATGGAGCAGGAGCAGGAGCGCGGCATCACCATCACCTCCGCGGCCACGACGACGTTCTGGCGCGGAATGGCGAATCAGTTCGAGCAGCACCGCATCAACATCATCGACACGCCGGGACACGTGGACTTCACGATCGAAGTCGAGCGTTCGATGCGCGTGCTCGATGGCGCCTGCATGTTGTACTGCGCGGTCGGCGGCGTACAGCCGCAGTCGGAGACGGTGTGGCGCCAGGCCACCAAGTACGGCGTGCCGCGCCTGGCGTTCGTCAACAAGATGGACCGCACCGGCGCCGACTTCTTCAAGGTCTATCGCCAGATGAAGGAGAAGCTGCGTGCCAACCCGGTGCCGATCGTGATTCCGATCGGTGCCGAGGAAAACTTCAAGGGCGTGGTCGATCTGATCAAGATGAAGGCGATCATCTGGGACGAGGCGTCCCAGGGCATGAAGTTCGACTACACCGACATCCCGGCCGACCTCCTCGACCTCGCCAAGGAGTGGCGCGAGAAGATGGTCGAGTCCGCGGCCGAGGCCTCGGAAGAGCTGATGAACAAGTACCTCGAGGAGGGCGACCTCAGCGAGGCGGAGATCAAGGCGGCACTGCGTCAGCGCACGATCGCGCTCGAGATCGTCCCGATGCTGTGCGGTTCGGCGTTCAAGAACAAGGGCGTGCAGCGGATGCTCGACGCCGTCGTCGAGTTCCTACCGTCGCCGGTGGACGTGCCTGCCATCAAGGGCATCGACGCCAACACCGAGCAGCCGGTCGAACGTCACGCGTCCGACGATGAACCGTTCTCGGCGCTGGGCTTCAAGATCATGACCGACCCCTTCGTCGGTCAGCTGACCTTCATCCGCGTCTATTCCGGCGTGCTGAAGAAGGGCGACAGCGTCTACAACTCGCGCAGCGGCAAGTCGGAGCGCATCGGCCGTCTGGTGCAGATGCACGCGAACAACCGTGACGAGATCGAGGAAGTGCGCGCCGGTGACATCGCCGCCTGCGTCGGACTCAAGGAAGTCTATACGGGTACCACGCTGGCCGCGGCCGACAAGCCGGTCGTGCTGGAGCGCATGGAGTTCCCCGAGCCGGTGATCAGCCAGGCCGTGGAGCCCAAGACCAAGGCCGACCAGGAAAAGATGGGCATTGCGCTGAACAAGCTGGCCCAGGAAGATCCGTCGTTCCGCGTCAAGACCGACGAGGAAACCGGGCAGACGATCATCTCTGGCATGGGCGAGCTGCACCTGGAAATCCTCGTCGATCGCATGAAGCGCGAGTTCAAGGTCGAGGCCAACGTCGGCGCGCCGCAGGTGGCCTACCGCGAAACCATCCGCAAGTCGGTCGAGGCCGAAGGCAAGTTCGTCCGTCAGTCCGGCGGCCGCGGCCAGTACGGTCATTGCTGGCTGCGCCTGGAGCCGCAGGAGCCGGGCAAGGGCTATGAGTTCGTCAACGCCATCGTCGGCGGCGTCATTCCAAAGGAGTACGTCCCGGCGATCGACAAGGGTATCCAGGAGGCGATGAAGAACGGCGTCGTCGCCGGTTACCCGGTCGTCGATGTGAAGGTCACGGTGTTCGACGGCTCGTACCACGACGTCGACTCCAACGAAATGGCCTTCAAGATCGCCGGCAGCATGGGCTTCAAGGAGGGCGCCGCCAAGGCCAATCCGGTGATCCTCGAACCGATCATGGCGGTCGAGGCGGAGACGCCGGAAGACTACATGGGCGATGTCATGGGCGACCTCAACCGGCGCCGTGGCGTCATCCTGGGCATGGAGGACAACTACGGCGCCAAGATCATCAAGGCCGAGGTGCCGCTGTCCGAGATGTTCGGTTACTCGACGCAGCTGCGCTCGATGTCGCAAGGCCGCGCGACATACACGATGGAGTTCAAGAAGTACCAGGAGGCGCCGGCGAACGTGATCGCGGCGCTGACCAAGAAGTCCTGATTCAGTTAACCCGTAGGGCGGCTGCGGCCGCCGATTGATCGACGGCGGGCAACCCCCGCCCTACAACCGAGGTAGAGAGCGATGTCGAAGGAAAAGTTTGAACGCAAGAAGCCGCACGTGAACGTGGGGACGATCGGGCACGTGGACCATGGCAAGACGACGACGACTGCGGCACTGACGAAGGTGTCTGCGGACAAGTTTGGTGGGACGTACGTGCCGTACGACCAGGTGGCGAAGGCGTCGGAGTCGCAGGGTCGTCGTGACGCGACGAAGATTCTGACGATTGCGACCTCGCACGTGGAGTACGAGACGGCGAACCGTCACTACGCGCACGTGGACTGCCCTGGGCACGCGGACTACGTGAAGAACATGATCACGGGGGCTGCGCAGATGGACGGCGCGATTCTGGTGGTGTCGGCGGTGGACGGTCCGATGCCGCAGACGCGCGAGCACGTGCTGCTGGCCAAGCAGGTGAACGTGCCCAAGATCGTGGTGTGGCTGAACAAGTGCGATCTGGTGGAAGACGCCGAGCTGCTGGACCTGGTCGAGATGGAAGTTCGCGACCTGCTGAACAAGTACGGTTTCGACGGTGACAACACGCCGGTGATCCGTGGTTCGGCGACCAAGGCGATCGCGGGCGATCCGGCGTGGGTGGCGAAGCTGGAAGAGCTGTACGCTGCGCTGGACACGTGGATTCCGGAGCCGCAGCGCGAGATCGACAAGCCGTTCCTGCTGCCGATCGAGGACGTGTTCTCGATTTCGGGCCGCGGCACGGTGGTGACGGGTCGTATCGAGCGTGGTCTGATCAAGGTGGGCGAGGAAGTCGAGATTGTCGGCATCCGTCCGACGCAGAAGACGACGATCACGGGCGTGGAGATGTTCCGCAAGCTGCTGGACCAGGGGCAGGCGGGCGACAACGTGGGGCTTCTGCTGCGCGGCACGAAGAAGGAAGACGTGGAGCGCGGGCAGGTGGTGTGCAAGCCTGGCTCGATCAACCCGCACTCGAAGTTCGAGGGCGAGGTGTACGTTCTGACGAAGGAAGAGGGCGGACGTCACACGCCGTTCTTCAAGGGCTACCGTCCGCAGTTTTACTTCCGCACGACGGACGTGACGGGGTCCGTGGAGATCAAGCAGGAGATGGTGATGCCTGGTGACAACGTGCAGATGACGGTGGAGCTGATCAGCCCGATCGCGATGGAAGAGGGCGTGCGCTTCGCGATCCGCGAGGGCGGCCGCACCGTCGGCGCCGGCGTCGTCACCAAGATCCTCGCCTGACGTTTCGAGCTTTACTTTTCGCAGGGGCGCGAATAGAATTCGCGCCCCTTTTGTTCCACGCTCTTTAATCCGGAAGACACAGCATGGCCGCGACCAGCCAATCTATTCGCATCCGGCTCAAAGCGTTCGACCACCGCCTGATCGACAAGTCGGCGAAGGAGATCGTTGAGACCGCGAAGCGCACCGGTGCCGTCGTGCGCGGGCCGATCCCGCTGCCCACGCGCAAGGAACGTTTCACCGTTCTCGTTTCGCCGCACGCCGACAAGGATGCGCGCGACCAGTACGAGATTCGTACGCACAAGCGGCTCATGCAGATCGTCGATCCCACGGAGAAGACCGTGGACGCGCTCTCCAAGCTGGACCTGCCCGCGGGCGTCGAAGTCCAGATCTCGCTGAATTGAGGAGGCGGACATGACGATCGCAATCGTGGGCCGCAAGGCCGGCATGACCCGGGTTTTCACGGAAACCGGCACTGCCATTCCGGTGACGGTGATCGAGTGCACGCCCAATCGCGTGACTCAGGTCAAGACCGTCGAGAACGATGGTTACCGCGCGGTGCAGGTCACCGTCGGTGAGCAGAAGGCCAGCCGCCTGAGCAAGGCGCAGGCGGGCATTTACAAGAAGGCTGGCGTTGCGGCCGGCCGCGGACTGTGGGAGATCCGCCTCGACGACAACGAGGGTGCGGACCTGCAGGCCGGTTCGGAGATCAAGGTCGGTGCGTTCGACGGCGTCAAGGCCGTGGATGTCACCGGCGTCTCCAAGGGCAAGGGCTTTGCGGGCGTGCAGAAGCGCTGGAATTTCGGCGGCGGACGCGCGACGCACGGCAACTCGCTCTCGCACCGCGCCCCTGGCTCGATCGGTCAACGTCAGAGCCCCGGCCGCGTGTTCAAGGGCAAGAAGATGGCCGGCCACATGGGCTCCGACCGTGTGACGGCGCTGAATCTCGACCTGGTCAAGATCGATACGGAACGCAACCTCCTGCTGGTCAAGGGGGCTGTGCCGGGCGCTACGAATGGCGATGTCATCGTGCGCCCCACGGTGAAGGCGTAAGGCTCACTGGGGAAAAACGGCAATGGATATTCAACTGCACAACAGCACCGCCAAGCTTTCGGTATCGGACGCCGTCTTCGGCGCCGAGTACAACGAGCCGCTCATTCACCAGGTCGTGACCGCGTACCTCGCGGGCGGCCGCGCCGGCACCAAGGCGCAGAAGAGCAAGGCGATGGTTTCCGGCGGCGGCAAGAAGCCGTGGAAGCAGAAGGGCACCGGCCGCGCGCGCGCCGGCTCGATCCGCTCGCCCCTGTGGCGCGGCGGCGGCAAGACCTTCGCGGCCGTGCCGCGCGATTTCTCGCAGAAGGTCAACCGCAAGATGTACCGCGGCGCCATCCGCTCGATCGTCGCCGAGCTCAACCGTCAGGGACACCTGATCGTCGCGGAGTCGTTCCCGGTCGATGCGCCCAAGACCAAGTCCCTGGTCGAGCGTCTGAAGTCGATGTCGGCCGACGACATCCTGATCGTCACCGGCGAGCTGGACAAGAACCTGTTCCTGTCGGCCCGCAACATCCCGCACGTCGCCGTCTGCGACGTCGAAGCGATCAATCCGGTCGTGCTGCTCAGCCACGAGAAGGTGCTGATGACGGCGGACGCGGTCAAGAAGCTGGAGGCCTGGCTGCAATGAGCAAGTACAAGACCGCGACCGATCGCCTGCACCAGGTCATTCTAGGTCCCGTGATCTCGGAAAAGAGCACGCGCGTGGCCGAAAAGGCCAACACGGCGGTGTTCAAGGTCGCCCGCGACGCCGAGAAGCCGGAAATCAAGAGCGCCGTCGAGCAGCTGTTCAACGTCAAGGTGAACGACGTGCGCACGCTCAACGTCAAGGGCAAGAACAAGCGCTTTGGCCGCTTCGAAGGCAAGCGCTCCGATTGGAAGAAGGCTTACGTCACGCTCGCCGAGGGTCAGGAGATCGATTTCCTGGCCGGCGCGGCGAACTGAGAGGATACGGACCATGCCATTGGTCAAACTGAAGCCGACGTCGCCGGGCACGCGCCACCAGGTCAAGGTGGTGACGCCGGGCCTTTGGAAGGGTGCGCCGCACGCTGCGCTGCTGGAGAGCCAGAAGTCCACGGGTGGACGCAACAACAATGGCCACATGACCACGCGCCACAAGGGCGGCGGTCACAAGCAGCACTATCGTCTGGTCGATTTCAAGCGCACCAAGGACGGCATTCCGGCCAAGGTCGAGCGCGTCGAGTACGATCCGAACCGTTCGGCGCACATCGCGCTGCTGTGCTACGCCGACGGCGAGCGCCGTTACGTGATCGCGCCGCGCGGTGTCGCCGAGGGTGACGTCTTGCAGTCCGGTACGGACGCGCCGATCAAGCCGGGCAACGTGCTGCCGCTGCGCAACATCCCGGTCGGTTCGACGATCCATTGCGTCGAGCTGCGCCCCGGCAAGGGCGCCCAGCTGGCGCGTTCCGCCGGCGCCAGCGTGCAGCTGGTCGCCCGCGAAGGCCAGTACGTGACGATCCGCCTGCGTTCGGGCGAGATGCGTAAGGTGCTCGGTGAGTGCCGTGCCGCCATCGGCGAAGTCAGCAACAACGAGCACAACCTGCGCCAGTACGGCAAGGCCGGCGCCATGCGCTGGAAGGGTATCCGCCCAACGGTGCGTGGTGTCGTCATGAACCCGGTCGATCATCCGCACGGCGGTGGCGAGGGTCGCTCCGGTCAGGGCAACCCGCATCCGGTGACGCCCTGGGGGCAGCAGACCAAGGGCCTCAAGACCCGCAAGAACAAGCGCACGCAGAAGTTCATCGTGCGCAGCCGCCACTCGAAGAAGTAAGCAGGTAACGACATGTCGCGTTCCGTCAAGAAGGGTCCGTTCGTGGACCACCACCTCGCGAAGAAAGTCGAGGAGATGGCCTCGCAGCGCGTGAAGAAGCCGATCAAGACCTGGTCGCGCCGCTCGATGATCACGCCCGATTTCGTCGGCCTGACCATTCAGGTGCACAACGGCAAGCAGCACATGCCGGTGTTCATCACCGACAACATGGTCGGCCACAAGCTCGGCGAGTTCGCGCCGACGCGGACCTTCAAGGGTCACGCGGCCGACAAGGCGACCAAGTGAGGCCCGCCATGCAGACGCAAGCCATCCTCAAGTTCGTCCGCCTGTCGCCGAAGAAGGCGCGTCCGGTCGCCGATCTGGTGCGCGGCAAGAAGGTCGATGAGGCGCTGAACATCCTCAAGTTCTCGACGCGCAAGCCGGCCAAGGTCATCCGCAAGGTGCTGGAGTCGGCCATCGCCAACGCCGAGAACAACCACGGCGCCGATGTCGATGAACTCAAGGTCGCCGAGATCTTCATCGATCAGGGGCCGGTGCTCAAGCGCATCATGCCGCGCGCCAAGGGGCGGGCGGATCGCATCGTGAAGCCGACTTCGCACATCACCATCCGCGTCAGCGACGGGAACTGAAGCCATGGGTCATAAAGTCAATCCGAACGGGTTCCGCCTCGGCGTCACCACCAAGTGGACGTCGAACTGGTACGCGGAGCGCGGCGCCTACGGCGATACGCTGCTCAAGGACATGGCGGTGCGCGAGTTCCTGAGCAAGAAGCTGGCGCAGGCGTCGGTGTCGCGCATCCAGATCGACCGCCCGGCGAAGTCCGCGCGCGTCACGATCCACACCGCGCGCCCCGGCATCGTCATCGGCAAGAAGGGCGAGGACATCGAAAAGCTCAAGCAGGAGGTCGCCAAGATCATCGGGCTCAAGGCCGATTCGGTGCACCTCTCGGTCGAGGAAATCCGCAAGCCGGAACTCGATGCCAAGCTGATTGCCGACTCGGTCGCGCAGCAGCTCGAGCGCCGCATCATGTTCCGCCGTGCGATGAAGCGCGCGGTGCAGAACGCAATGCGTATCGGCGCCGGCGGCATCAAGATCCAGGTCGGCGGCCGCCTGAACGGCGCCGAGATCGCGCGCACCGAGTGGTATCGCGAAGGCCGCGTGCCGCTGCACACGCTGCGCGCCCACGTGGACTACGCGGTCGGCGAAGCACGCACGACCTACGGCGTGATCGGCGTCAAGGTGTGGGTGTTCACTGGCGAAGTGTTCGACGGCGACCGTCGCCATGATCGTAAGGACGAGGCCGCCGAGGCCGCTGCGGCCTAAAGACGGAGAAGACTGCAATGCTGCAGCCCAAGCGAACGAAATTCCGCAAGCAACGTAAAGGCACGAACACCGGCCTGGCGCTGACCGGCAACAAGGTCAGCTTCGGCGAGTGGGGTCTGAAGACGACCGAGCCCGGCCGCATCACCGCGCGCCAGATCGAAGCCGCGCGCCGCGTGATCACGCGCTACATCAAGCGCGGCGGCAAGGTCTGGATCCGCATCTTCCCGGACGTGCCGGTGACCAAGAAGCCGCTCGAAGTCCGCATGGGTTCGGGCAAGGGCAACGTCGAGTACTGGGTTGCGAAGGTGCAGCCCGGCAAGGTGCTGTACGAGATGGAAGGGGTGGACGAGACCACCGCGCGCGAGGCTTTCCGCTTGGCGGCTGCGAAGCTGCCGGTGAAGACCTCGTTCGTCAACCGGACGATCATGTGATGAAGGCCCAGGAATACATCAAGGCCCTGCGCGGCAAGGACGCGAAGGCGCTCGGCGAGGAACTGGCGGCGCTGCGCAAGGAGCAGTTCAACCTGCGCATGCAGCAGACCACCGGCCAGGGTGGCAAACCCCATCTGGTCAAGGACGTGCGCAAGAAGATCGCGCGTCTGAAGACCGTCATGGCCCAGCAGGTGAAGGCGTGATGAGCGAACAGACCGAAAAGAAGACCGAGCGCCGCATCGTCGGCCGCGTCGTCAGCAACAAGGCCGACAAGACCATCACCGTGCTCGTCGAACGCAGCGAGCGCCATCCGGTCTACGGCAAGATGCTGCGCCGTTCGACGAAGCTGCGCGCGCACGACGAGAACAACGAGTGCAACGAGGGCGATCTGGTCGCCATCGTCGAGACGCGTCCGCTGTCCGCGACCAAGCATTTCCGGCTGGTCGAGGTTCTGCAGAAGGCGAGCGCGCTGCAGCAGCAATCCGCCGGAGCCTGACGCCATGATCCAGCAGGAATCCTATCTGGTGGCCGCCGACAACAGTGGCGCGCGCGTGGTGCAGGTTATTCAGGTCAAGGGTTCGACCTACCGGCGCTATGCCGGCGTGGGCGATCTCATCAAGGTCACCGTCAAGGACGCGATCCCGCGCGGCAAGGTCAAGAAGGGCGAGGTGCACGACGCCGTCGTCGTTCGCACCAAGTTCCCGATCAAGCGCGCCGACGGGTCGGTGATCCGTTTCGACAGCAACGCCGCGGTGTTGGTGTCCAACAAGCTGGAGCCGCTGGGCACCCGCATCTTCGGGCCGGTGACGCGCGAACTGCGCGACCGGTTCATGAAGATCGTGTCGCTGGCTCCGGAAGTTCTGTAAGGGGCACGGGAATGAACAAGATCCGCAAGGGCGACGAGATCGTCGTCATCGCCGGCAAGGACAAGGGGCGCCGCGGCAAGGTGTCGCAGGTCCTGGCGAACGGCAAGCTCGTCGTCGAAGGCGTCAACGTCGCCAAGAAGCACCAGAAGCCGAATCCGAATGCCGGCATCGCCGGTGGCGTCGTCGAGAAGGAGATGCCGCTCGACGTGTCGAACGTGATGCTCTGGAATCCGAAGACCAGCAAGGGCGATCGCGTCGGCTTCCGCTTCGAGGGCGAAGGCGAGAAGCGCCGCAAGGTGCGTGTCTTCAAGTCCAGCCAGGAACTGGTGGACGGTTAAGGGCAGTCAATCATGGCCAATCTGCAAACCCTTTATCGCGAGAAGATCGCGCCGGAGCTCGGCAAGAAACTGGGCCTCAAGCCCATGGAAGTGCCGCGTATCACCAAGATCACGCTGAACATGGGCGTGGGCGAGGCGACGACCGACCGCAAGGTCATCGAGAACGCCGTTGCCGACATGACGGCGATCGCCGGCCAGAAGCCGGTCGTGACCAAGACGCGCATCGCCATCGCGGCGTTCAAGGTCCGCGAGAACTACCCGGTCGGCGTCAAGGTGACGCTGCGCCGGGAGCGCATGTACGAATTCCTGGAGCGCCTGATCAGCATCTCGCTGCCGCGCATCCGCGACTTCCGCGGCATCTCGGCGCGCGGCTTCGACGGCCGTGGCAACTTCAACTTCGGCATCACCGAGCAGATCATCTTCCCGGAGATCGACTACGACAAGGTCGATGCGCTGCGCGGCATGAACATCACCATTACCACGACGGCGAAGACCGACGAGCAGGGCAAGGCGCTGCTCGACGCATTCAGCTTCCCGTTCCGCAAGTGAGGCAGTAGACCATGGCCAAGACCAGCATGATCGAACGCGAGAAGAAGCGCGCGAGCCTCGCCAAGCGTTACGCGAACAAGCGCGCGAAGCTCAAGGAGATCATCTCCAGCACGACGGCTTCGATCGAAGAGAAGGACGCCGCCGTCGTCTCGCTGCAGAAGTTGCCGCGCGACTCGAGCAAGGCGCGTCAGCGCTCGCGCTGCGAGCTGACCGGCCGCCCGCGCGGCGTGTACCGCAAGTTCAAGCTCGGCCGCAACAAGCTGCGCGAAGCCGCCATGAAGGGCGAAATCCCGGGCCTGAAGAAGGCGAGCTGGTAACAGGGACTAGAACATGAGCATGACTGATCCGATCGCCGACTTCCTGACCCGCATCCGCAATGGTCAGCAGGCGCGCAAGAAGCAGGTGACCGTGCCTTCGTCGAAGGTCAAGGAAGCCATCGCCGCCGTGCTGAAGGAAGAAGGCTACATCGCCGATTTCAGCGTCATCGCCGACGGCGCCAAGAAGACGCTGACGCTGACGCTGAAGTACTTCGAGGGCAAGCCCGTGATCGAGCGCCTGGAGCGCATCTCGCGGCCGTCGCTGCGCGTGTACAAGGGCAAGGACGAGCTGCCGAAGGTGCTCGGCGGCCTCGGCGTCGCGATCGTCTCGACGCCCAGTGGCGTCGTCAGCGACCGCAAGGCGCGGGCGGCCGGGCAGGGCGGCGAAGTCATCTGCGTCGTCGCATAAGGAGACGGAAGAAATGTCCCGCGTAGCAAAGATGCCGGTACAGTTGCCGGCCGGCGTGCAGGTCAGCACGGCCGATGGCCAGCTGACGGTCAAGGGTGCGAAGGCATCCGTTACGGTCAACATCCCGGCGTCGGTGAAGATCGACGTGAACGGCAATGTGGCCACCATCAGCGCCGATTCGGTCAAGGCCAACGCGATGGCCGCCGGTACGACCCGCGCGATCCTCAACAATGCGGTGATCGGCGTGTCCAAGGGTTATGAGAAGAAGCTGACTCTGGTCGGTGTCGGTTACCGCGCCGCGACACAGGGCAAGAAGCTCAACCTGAGCCTCGGCTTTTCGCATCCGATCGAGTATCCGATCCCGGACGGCATCACGGTGGAGACGCCCAGCCAGACGGAAATCCTCGTCAAGGGCGCCGACAAGAAGATGGTCGGCCAGGTTGCGGCCGACATCCGCGGCTTCCGTCCGCCCGAACCGTACAAGGGCAAGGGTGTGCGTTACTCGACCGAGAAGGTCGTGATGAAGGAAGCCAAGAAGAAGTAATCGAGAGCTGCCATGAAAGACAAGAAGCTGACCCGTCTGCGCCGCGCCCGCCGCACGCGCGCACACATCCGCGAGCTCGGCGTGCATCGCCTGGCCGTGCACCGCACGTCGCAGCACATTTACGCGCAGATCATCGCGCCGGACGCCGCCCAGACCCTCGTCTCCGCTTCGACCGTCGAGAAGGAGCTGTCGGCCGGTCTGAGCAGCACCAGCAACGTCGATGCCGCCAAGAAGATCGGCGCCGCGATCGCCGAGCGGGCAAAGGCCAAGGGCATCAGCAAGGTCGCCTTCGACCGCGCTGGCTTCAAGTTTCACGGCCGCATCAAGGCGCTGGCCGACGCCGCGCGTGAAGGCGGCCTGGAGTTCTAAGACATGGCAAACCAGCAGATGAACTACGACGAAGCGCAGTCCGGCACCGAGCTGAAGGAAAAGCTGGTCGCGGTCAATCGCGTGTCGAAGACCGTCAAGGGTGGCAAGCAGTTCGCGTTCACCGCGCTGACGGTCGTCGGCGACGGTGCCGGCCGCGTCGGCTTCGGCTACGGCAAGGCGCGCGAGGTGCCGGCCGCGATCGCCAAGGCGATGGAGCAGGCGCGCAAGAGCATGGTCACCGTTCCGCTCAAGGGGCTGACCGTTCAGCACGAGATCTGGGGCCGGCACGGTGCGTCCAAGGTGTTCCTGCGTCCCGCCTCGGACGGTACCGGCGTGATCGCAGGTGGCGCGATGCGCGCGGTGTTCGAGGTTGCCGGCGTGCAGAACATCCTGGCGAAGTCGTTCGGTTCGCGTAACCCGATCAACCTGGTGCGCGCAACGATGGACGCGCTCACGGCCATGAGCCTGCCGTCGGAGATCGCCGCCAAGCGCGGCAAGACGGTCGAAGAGATTCTCGGTTAATCGGTGGACACGGTCATGACGGACACCAAGAAGGTCAAGCTCACGCTGGTGCGCAGCCTCGCCAAGAAGCTGCAGACCCACAAGGACTGCGTCCACGGCCTCGGCCTGCGGCGCATGCACCAGAGCGTCGTCGTTGCTGCTACGCCGGAGAACATGGGCATGGTGCGCAAGGCGTCGTATCTGCTCAAGGTCGAGGAAGTCTGATCTCCCGGCGATCGGGAATCGGCAATCGGAAATCGAGATATGAAACTGAACGACATCAAACCGGCCGCGGGCGCCAAGACCTCGAAGGTTCGCGTCGGCCGTGGCATCGGTTCCGGCCTGGGCAAGACCGCCGGCCGCGGCCACAAGGGTCAGCACGCACGCAAGGGTGGCTACCACAAGCTCGGCTTCGAAGGTGGCCAGATGCCGATCCAGCGGCGTCTGCCCAAGCGCGGCTTCAACTCGCCGCTCGCCGGCCTGACGGCGGAAGTGCGTCTGTCCGAGCTGGAGAAGATGAAGGCGACCGAGATCGATCTGGCGACGCTCAAGGCCGAGGGCGTGGTGTCGGCCAGTGCCCAGACCGCCAAGATCATCAAGTCCGGCGCGCTGAGCCGCAAGCTGGCGCTCAAGGGCGTGCTCGTGACCAAGGGTGCCCGCGAGGCGATCACGGCGGCCGGCGGCAGTATCGATTGACGTCGATGTGACGGCCGGGGCCATCCAGCGCCCCGACTCTCAGGACATACGGACCTCGCAATAGAAACATGGCGAAAGCACCTGGCATGCCGGCCGGATCGATGATCCCGGACCTCAGCAAAGTGGGCGAAGTCAAGAATCGCCTGCTGTTCCTGCTGGGCGCGATCATCGTCTTCCGCATCGGCAGCTACATCCCGGTGCCGGGCATCGATCCGGCGCAGCTCGCGGCGCTGTTCAACCAGAGCCGTGGCTCGATCCTGGACATGTTCAACATGTTCTCCGGCGGCGCGCTCGAGCGTCTGTCGATCTTCGCGCTGGGCGTGATGCCGTACATCTCGGCGAGCATCATCGTGCAGCTGATGACCGCGGTGGTTCCGCAGCTCAAGGAGCTGAAGAAGGAGGGGGAGTCCGGCCGGCGGCAGATCACGAAGTACACGCGCTACGGCACGCTGGCTCTGGCCCTGTTCCAGTCCTTTGGCGCCGCGCTGGCGTTGCAGCGGTCGGGCATCGCGATCAATCCGGGTTTCGCATTCGTGTTCACCGCGACCGTGTCGCTGGTGACCGGCACGATGTTCCTGATGTGGCTGGGTGAGCAGATCACCGAACGCGGCATCGGCAACGGCATCTCGATGATCATCTTCGCCGGCATCGTTGCCGGATTCCCGCGCGCGCTCGCGGGCACGGCACAGCTGGTCAGCGAGGGTTCGATCAGCGCGTTCACCGTCCTCGTCGTGCTGCTACTCGTGGCGGCAGTGACTTGGGGGGTCGTCTATGTGGAACGCGCGCAGCGCCGGATCCCGGTGCATCACGCCCGCCGCCAGCAGGGACGCAAGGTGTTCGCCGCGCAGACGCAGCATCTGCCGCTGAAGATCAACATGTCGGGTGTGATTCCGCCGATCTTCGCGTCGTCGCTGATCCTGTTCCCGGCATCGCTGGTGCAGTTTTTCGGCGACGACAGCGGCGGCGGCGGTGTGCTGCAGCGCATCTCGAACGCGCTGGCCCCGGGCCAGCCGCTGTACACGATGCTCTACGGCCTGCTGATCGTGTTCTTCTGCTTCTTCTACACGGCGCTGGTGTTCGACTCGCGCGAGACGGCGGAGAACCTGAAGAAGTCGGGCGCCTTCATCCCGGGCGTGCGGCCGGGGGCGATGACCGGCCGGTACATCGACCAGGTGCTGACCCGGCTGACCGTGATCGGATCGATCTACATCCTGGCGGTATGCCTGACGCCGGAAGTGCTGCGCTCCTTCGTGCCGAGCATTCCGTTCTATTTCGGCGGTACCTCGCTGCTGATTACCGTGGTGGTGGTGATGGACTTCATGGCGCAGTTGCAGGCCCATTTGATGTCGCACCAGTACGAGGGCCTGATGAAGAAGGCCAATCTGAAAACACTGAGCGGAGTGCCGGGCCGCTGAAGGCCGGCCGCAGATCCGATTAATTGATGAGGTTGAAGCGATGAAAGTCCGGGCTTCGGTCAAGAAGATGTGCCGCAATTGCAAGGTTGTCCGCCGCAACGGGGTGGTTCGCGTGCTGTGCACCGACCCGCGCCACAAGCAGCGGCAGGGGTGATTCGCTGCGCTTGCGAAGCCCTGCTTCGCGTGGCGAATCACCGGCAGTCAAGGATGGCTGCCCCGGGCTTCGCCGAAGCGCACGAAGTCGCGCCAGGGATGGCAGAAACATTTGGAATTTGAAGGATTCGACAGGTTTCACTACAATACCCGGCTTTTCCGCGCGGGTTTGAGCTGAGGTTTCGACTATGGCACGTATCGCGGGCGTCAACATCCCGGATCGCAAGCACACCGTCATCGCCCTGCGGGCGATCTATGGCATCGGCGCGACGCGCGCCAAGAAGATCTGCGCCGCTGCGGGTATCGACCCGACGGCACAGATCCGCACGCTGACGGAGGGCGAGCTGGATCGGCTGCGCGCCGAGGTCGGCAAGTACACCGTCGAGGGCGATCTGCGCCGCGAGGTGTCGATGAGCATCAAGCGCCTGGTGGACCTGGGCTGCTACCGCGGGCAGCGCCATCGGCGCGGCCTGCCGGTCCGTGGCCAGCGCACGCGCACCAACGCGCGCACCCGCAAGGGCCCCCGCCGCGCGACCATTGCGGCCAAGAAGAAAGTGTAATCATCCCGAGATCGATCCATGGCAACGCCGACCAACACCGCAGCCGCAGCGGCCAAGCGCAAGAAGGTCAAGAAGAACGTCACCGACGGGGTGGCGCATATTCACGCATCCTTCAACAACACCATCGTCATGATCACCGACCGTCAGGGCAACACTCTGGCGTGGAGTACGGCCGGTGCGGCCGGCTTCAAGGGTTCGCGCAAATCCACGCCGTTCGCTGCGCAGGTCGCTGCGGACAAGGCCGCGCAGGCGGCGATGGAGCACGGCGTGAAGAACGTCGAAGTCCGCGTCAACGGGCCGGGGCCGGGCCGTGAGTCGGCCGTGCGCGCGCTCAATGCCGCCGGCATCAAGGTCACCAGCATCACGGACGTGACGCCGATCCCTCACAACGGTTGCCGCGCGCCCAAGCGCCGCCGCGTCTAACGCGAGGACAACGAAAATGGCTCGTTACATTGGACCCAAGTGCAAGCTGTCGCGTCGCGCCGGCACGGATCTGCTGCACAAGTCGCGCGCCCGCGCGATCGACAGCAAGTGCAACATGGAGACCCGCCCGGGTCAGCATGGCGCCGCGAAGACGCGTCTGTCGGATTACGCCCTGCAGCTGCGCGAGAAGCAGAAGCTCAAGCAGATGTACGGCGTGCTCGAGCGCCAGTTCCGCAACTATTACAAGAAGGCCGCCGCGCGCAAGGGCGCGACCGGTCTGATGCTGCTGCAGCTCCTGGAATCGCGGCTGGACAACGTCGTCTATCGCATGGGCTTCTCGCGCACGCGCGCCGAGGCCCGCCAGCTGGTCGGCCACAAGGGCGTGCTGGTCAATGGCAAGCCGGTCAACGTGCCGTCGTACCAGGTGCAGGTCGGCGATGTCGTTTCGATCCGCGAGGGCGCCAGGAACCAGTCGCGCATCGCCGAGGCCCTGTCGATCGCTGCGCAGATCGGCCTGCCCGATTGGATCGAGGTGGACGAGAAGGGGCTCAAGGGCACCTACAAGTCCGTGCCGACGCGCGACCAGATCCTGCCCGACATCAACGAGGCGCTGGTCGTCGAGCTGTACTCCAAATAACGTCGGTGCTGCCCGCGGGGCTGCACTGACTCCGGCGGTTCGGGCCGACGCCGTGCGTGGCCCGACCGCCGCGCATCAATTCATCGCTTCAAGCGAGGTTTTTCATGAACGTAGTTGCCGATCTCCTCAAGCCGCGTCAGATCGAGGTGGAGACGCTGTCGCCGAATCGTGCGCGCGTCACGCTGGAGCCGATGGAGCGGGGCTTCGGACATACGTTGGGCAATGCGCTGCGCCGCATCCTGCTGTCGTCGATCCCCGGCGCCGCGATCACCGAAGTGCAGATCGAAGGCGTGGTGCACGAGTACAGCGCCATCGAAGGCGTGCAGGAGGACGTGCTCGACATCCTGCTCAACATCAAGAACATCGCCGTGCGCCTGCACGCACGCGACGAGGCGACCCTGCGCCTGGAGAAGTCGGGCAAGGGCGTGGTCACCGCGGCGGACATCGCGCTCGACCACGACGTCGAGATCGTCAACCCGGACCTGGTGCTCGCGCACCTGACCGGTGGCAAGCTGAACATGACCCTGAAGGTCACGCGCGGCCGCGGCTACGTGCCGGCGGTGAGCGCGGTGCGTGAGGAAGAGACCCGCGGCATCGGCGTGCTCAAGCTGGACGCCTCGTACAGCCCGGTGCGCCGTGTCAGCTACAGCGTCGAGCGCGCGCGTGTCGCGCAGCGCACCGACCTCGACAAGCTGATTCTCGATGTCGATACCAACGGCAGCGTCGATGCCGCCGAGGCCGTGCGCCTGTCCGCGCGCATCCTGCGCGATCAGCTGTCGGTGTTCGTCGATCTGGAAGCCGAGGCCGCGCAGGCGGCGCTGGCCCCGGGCAAGAAGGATCTCTCGCCGATCCTGTTCCGCCCGATCGACGATCTGGAGCTGACGGTGCGTTCGGCCAACTGCCTCAAGGCCGAGAACATCTACTACATCGGCGATCTGGTGCAGCGCACCGAGATGGAGCTGATGAAGACGCCGAACCTCGGCAAGAAGTCGCTCAACGAGATCAAGGAAGCGCTCAAGGCGCACGATCTCGATCTCGGCATGAAGCTCGACAACTGGTCGTCGCCGAAGGTTTCGGCCTGATCCGATTCAAGGAAACTGACCCATGCGCCACAAGATTTCGGGCCGTACCTTCGGCCGCACCAGCGCCCACCGCAAGGCCACGATGCAGGCGATCACCGTCGCACTGCTGCAGCACGAGCTGATCAAGACCACGCTGCCCAAGGCCAAGGAGCTGCGCCGTTTCGCCGAGCCGCTGATCACCCGCGCCAAGGAAGACTCGGTCGCCAACCGCCGCCTGGCGTTCTCGCGCCTGCGCGATCGCGATGCCGTGCAGAAGCTGTTCAACGAGCTGGGGCCGCGCTACAAGACCCGTCCGGGCGGTTATCTGCGCATCCTGCACTGCGGCTTCCGCGCCGGCGACGACGCGCCGATGGCCTATGTCGAGCTGGTTGACCGGCCGGCGCCGGCGGCTGCGACCGAGCAGGCGAGCGCAGCGTAAGTCAGGACAGGCTGTGAACGAAGACGGGCGCCCATGCGGCGCCCGTCTTTTTGATGGTGGCGGCCACGGATGGCCGTGGCCTGGCCAGGATCGCTATCGCGACAGCATGTAGCCGACGCCGATCCGCGTGATGCTGCGGTTGTAATCGGCGAGGCTCTCGCCGTAGCCATTCCAGACGTAGAAGTTCCAGTAGGCATAGTCCGACGCCGGCATGCTGTACACGGCTTCGATCGCGCCCTTTCCGGTGCTTGCATTGCCGCGCAGCATCAGCGAGAGCTGATGCTTGGCAGCGCCGGCCAGCTTCATCTGCACGCGCAGTTCGCCATGGCCGTAGTAGTCGGTGATATCGGGATTGTCGTCGCGCTTCGGATCTGCCGGGCTCCGGCCCTCGTCTTCGGGGATGCGGTACCAGACCCGCAGGTGCGTCAGCAGGCCCGCTGTCTCGTAGTACGCGGCGCCGATGATGCGGTTCCAGCTGCGTGAGTCGGGCAGCGTCTTGCCGTTGGACTCGTGGTCGGCGCCGATGTCGAAGCCCAGCCCCGGCAGTTCGGCCCAGTTCGGCTTCCAGCGATAGAACAGCTCCGGGTTGTAGTTGGTTTCGCGGAACGGCCGCGAGTCGTTGCCGTTGTAGAGCTGCCAGAACGAGCGCTGGGTGTAGCCGAAGAACAGGTTGCGGTTGAAAAGGCGCTGCTTCAGGCTGATCTGGAACAGCACCTCGGTCGTCTCCGCGTCGTACTCGCGGCTCCAGGTGAGCGGCATCGCGTACATCGGCTTGTGGAACGACAGGCCGCGGGTCTGGCTGACCAGCGTGAAGCGGTCGGCGTCCAGGCGCAGATTGTCGAACACGCCGCGGACCCGGGCTGGTGCCGGGGGCGCCGCTTCTGCAGCCGCGGGCGGCGTTTCCGGACCGACCACCTGATCCGGCGGCTCCTGTGCCGCGACGACGGCGGGCAGCAGAAGCACCGGCAGGTTCCAGTGGCGCATCGTCACCGGCCTGGTTCCGTCATGGCGGCAGCAGGGCGTCCACGTAGGGCTTCATGACCCGCTCCACCCGGCACAGCCGGGCGTAGTGCCACAGCTTGCGCAGATTGATCTCGCGTTCGGCCAGCGCCGAGCGCAAGGCATCGACCGCAATGTGCGGACCGATCTTGTTGCGGAACTTGAACAGGTCGGCCAGGGTTTTCTCCAGGCTGTAGATCGGGACTTTGACGTTCTCCAGCTGGTGGGTCTCGATGCCCTCGGTGAAGGCGGCGCCGCCCAGACGCGCGACGCGGATGTCCGGGAAATCGACCCTCGGCTTGGCGGCGCGCCGCTCGATCGCGACGTGGATCTCGTCCATGTCGAACGCCGCGAGTCCGTGGAACGCGAGTGCCGATTGCAGGCAGACGATGCCGTTGGGCACGGCGCGGGCGACCAGGGCGAGGGCCAAGTCGGGCGACAGCCGGGAATGTGCCGCGACGTAACTCCCACGTCCGAGCTTCTTCAACAGTCCGCGCTCACACAGGCGGCGCAGGTATTCCGCCTGTATTCCGTGCGGCAGCAGGTCCTTGGGGCGCAGGACGCCCCGTTTCTGGACCAGCTGTAAGATGCGCTCGGACTTGCTGTGTTCGTCCATCCTGTGAACAACCGCCGCCACTTCGAATATCTGTAGATATTTTGAAACGTGGCGATTGTCCGGGAAACCGCCAGCATCTTCAACGTATTGTTGAGGATGTAATGATATCTGTATGTTTTATATACTTTTTATTGTCTAGGTTCGATCCGGAGCCGGCACGTGCTCGCTGACATCGCGCTGTTCCTGGCCGCGGCCGTGCTGATCGTCCCGCTGTTCCTGCGTTTGCGCCTGGGTGCGGTGCTCGGCTACCTGAGCGCCGGCATCGCGATCGGCCCGCACGGTCTGAACCTGATCGGCGGGACGCAGGACGTCCTGCACTTCGCCGAATTCGGGGTCGTGCTGTTGTTGTTTATCGTCGGTCTGGAACTTCAGCCGAGCCGCCTGTGGACGCTGCGCCGCATGGTGTTCGGCCTGGGCGGCGCGCAAGTGGCCGTGACCGGTGCGCTGTTGTTCGTCGTGGTGCTGTGGATCGGCGTGGACTGGCGCGCCGCGACGGTCGCCGGCCTGGGGCTGGCGATGTCATCGACCGCCTTCGTGCTGCAGATGCTGGCCGAGCGCAAGGAGCTGGCCACGCATCACGGGCGTGCCGCGTTTGCCACACTGCTGTTCCAGGATCTCGCGGTGATTCCGATGCTCGCGCTGGTGCCCTTGCTGGCGAGCAGTGCCGAACTCGATGCCGCGTCTGGATGGTGGCAGACGCTGAAGATCCTCGTCGCCTTCGCGCTGGTGATCTTCAGCGGCCGCTACGTCGTGCATCCGCTGATGCGCGCAGTCGCCGCGGTACAGACTCCCGAGCTGTTCACGGCCGCGGCGCTGCTGATCGTCATCGCCACCGCGCTGGCGATGGATGCCGCGGGACTGTCGATGTCGCTCGGTGCGTTCCTGGCCGGCATGCTGCTGTCCGATTCGGAGTTTCGGCACCAGCTGCAGGCGGACATCGAACCCTTCAAGGGCATGCTGCTCGGCCTCTTCTTCATCGCCGTCGGCATGTCGGCCGACATCGGCCTGCTGTTGGCCGATCCGCTGCTGCTCCTCGAACTGACTGCCGGACTGATGCTGGCCAAGGCCTCGATTCTGTATGTGCTGGGCCGCGCCTCGGGTCTGGCGCCGGCGGCCGGTCGCGCCTACGCGGCGGCGCTGGCGCAGGGTGGCGAATTCGCCTTCGTGTTGTTCAGCGTCGCGGTCGGCGCCGGTGTGATGAGCCCGCAGACCGCGGCGCTGCTGGTCGTCGTCGTCACGCTGTCGATGATCGCCACGCCGCTGCTGTATGCGGCGCAGGCGCGTGTCCGGCGGCCGGATGCCGCGATGTCCTATGACACGATCGACGCCCCCGAGCGCACGGTGCTGATCGCCGGATTCGGTCCGGTGGGGCAGATCATCGCGCGCATCCTGCGCATCAAGCGCATCCCGTTCACCGTGCTGGACAAGGATTCGCAGCAGGTGGACTTCGTGCGCCGCTTCGGCAACAAGATCTTCTACGGCGATGCCGGACGACTCGATCTGCTGCGCGCGGCGCATGCCGACAAGGCCAGCCTGTTCGTGCTGACGATCCCGGACATCGAGGCTTCGCTGCAGGTCGCCGGCGTCGTGCGCCGGCATTTCCCGAACCTGCGCATCTTCGCGATTGCGGTCAACCGCCTGCACGCCCTGCGCCTGATGGATCTCGGCATCACGGACGTGGTGCGCCGCAGCTTCTTTTCGTCGCTGGAGATGTCGCGCGAGCTGCTGCAGGCGCTGGGCAGCAGCGAGGACGAGGCGCGTCACATCGTCGAGACGTTCCGCGAGCACGACGAGGCGACGCTCAAGCGCCAGCAGGCGGTGGCCCACGACGAGAAGCTGTTCATCCAGACCGCGCAGGACGCCGCGCGCGAACTGGAGCAGCTCTTCGAGCAGGACGCGAAGCGGCCATGAACGCGGCCCCGAACGTGGCGCCGGATCTGACCGCGCATCTGCTGGTTTCGCTGATCGCGCTGGGCATCGGCATCGCATTCCTATCCGCGGACCGCCAGTCGCCGGCCTCGCGGGCGCTGGCCGGCGGCTTTGCGTGTATCGGCCTTTCGATCTTCGGCAACGTGGTCCTACCGGCGCACCTGTCGATTGCGCCGTCGTGGGCCGGCCTGCTCGCCGTGCCCGAGATGCTGTCGATCTTCTTCGTGCTGGAGTGGATCCTGCGCGTGCGCCGCATGGTGCCGGTCGCGGCCGGCTGGAACACGCGCTTCGGCGACCGCGTGCTGCGCGCGGGTCAGCTGTCCGGCCTGGCCTACGGACTGTTCTCCGTGTTCTGGCCCGACGTGCGCGACGAGCACTTCATCCGCGCAGCGGCACAGCCGCTGATCATGCTGTCGCCCGGTTTCTGGATGTTCATGGGGCCGGTGCTGCTGGCGATGATGGCCGGCCTGGTCGGTATCGTGCTGCTGCTCAACCGCCGCCCCGAGCGCGGCGAGACCATCCGCGTGATCGCGATGGCGCTGGCCACGCCGTTCTTCGTTTCCGGCTTCGTGCTGCCGCTGCAGCAGGCGGCGATTGCCGTGGCGGTCGGCGAGGTGATCTTCCTGATCGGCGCGGTGCACTACCACGTGCTGCAGGGTCAGCGTGGCCAGTTCATGTCGCGCTTCCTGTCGCCGCAGGTCGCGCGCCTGGTATCGGAGCGCGGCCTGGATCAGGCGATGCGCGAGACCAGCCGCGAGATCTCGGTCGTCGCCTGCGACCTGCGCGGCTTCACCGCCTATGCGGCCGCGCATCCGTCGAGCCAGGTGCTTGCGGTGCTGCGCGAGTACTACGACGCGGTCGGTCGCGAGGTCGCCGCGTTCGGCGCGACGATCAAGGACTTCGCCGGCGATGGCATCCTGATTCTGGTCGGCGCGCCCTTGCCGGACACCGACCACGCACGCCACGCACTGGCCCTGGGCAGTCGCATCCGCGAAGTGGGTCTGGAACTGACCGCACGCTGGAGCCGTCCCGGCTATGCGCTGGGCATCGGTGTGGGCATCGCCACCGGCAACGTCACCGTCGGCGTGATCGGCTCGGCGTCGCGCCTCGAATACACTGCCGTCGGCTCGGCGGTGAACCTCGCCTCGCGCCTGTGCGAAGCGGCGGCCAGCGGTGAAGTCCTGGTCGATGCGCGCACAGCCGAGCTGGGTGGACCGGACGGATTCGATTCCCGTGCGCCGGTCGCCTTGAAAGGTTTCGCCGAGCCGGTGACGCTGTATGCCCGGGCCGCCGGGTGAATCCGGGCCTGCGGCTGTGACGTAGACGACAGGAACGATGGGGGCGCCGATGCGTGGCTCTTTTGCGCTGTGTCTGCTGGCGTGCGGGATCTGCGCAAGCGCGCCCGCGGCCGAGCCGGCGCTCGCCTTCGTGGCGGCGCTGCAGCCCCCGGTCTGGGTCGAGCGCGACGGTGCGCGACGCGCGCTCGCCGCAGGCGATGTCCTGCAGGCCGGCGACCGTTACGAGACCGGCACCGGCGGCCGCCTGCAGATCGGCCTGCGCGAAGCCAGCACCATCAAGCTGGGGGAGGAGGCGGACTTCGCCGTGCCGGTACTCGCGCAGGCGGACGACGGCAGCGACACCGGTGTGCTCAGGGGCGCACTCAAGGTGCTCAGAGGCGCATTCCGTTTCACGACCAGCGCCATTGGTGCGCTGCGGCGCCGCGAGCTGGACGTCGCCATCGGTCCGACCGTCACCGTCGGCATCCGTGGCACGGACGTCTGGGGCAAGTCCGACGCGCAGCGCGACCTGGTTTGCCTGATCGAGGGCCGAATCGATGTGTCCAGTCCGGGTGAACCGGTGCGACGCATGGATCGGCCCTTGAGCTACTACTACGTGCCGCGCGGAAAGCCAGCGCCGCCGATCGCGCCGGCACCACCCGCCGAGCTGGCGCAGTGGGTGCCGCAGACCGATCTGCGCGACGACCTGCCGGCGCTGTACGCCGACGGCCGCTACCGCGTTTCGCTGGTGTCCTACGCGCAGGAGAGCCGTGCCCACGACAAGGCGCAGCGGCTGTCCGAGCAGGGCTATGCAGCGACCGTCCAAGCGTATCCACACGGAGGCCGGATGCGCTATCGCCTCGTCGTCGCCGGCCTGCGCACGCAGGCCGAAGCGCAGCGCTTCGCCGATGCGATGAAGGTGCGCCTGCAGCTGCCGTATCCATGGGTGATGGCGCCGCCGTGAAGCCGCGTCAGAAGAAGCGCTCCAGGCTCAGGCTGAGCATGTCCTCGTCGGCGAGGAAGCTGGACAGCTGATCGCGCGGCACTGCCGAAAAATCGCGCCACTTGAGGTTGATCCGCCAGTCCTCGCCGAGGCGGCGATTGCCTTCGAGCTGGAACACGCGATCCTGGCCGCTGCGGTCGAACAGCAGGCCACCGAGCAGCATGGTGCTGGCGATGTCGTTGAGCTGCAGCCGCAGGCCGACGAAGCCGTCGTGGTCGTAGCGCGTGTCGAGCAGGCCGTCGCGGTCCTCGTACAGCAGCTCGGCGAGCAGGCCGACGTCCCAGCCGGTGTCGAAGAAACTGGACAGGCTGTACTCGAAGCCGCCGACGACGGCATTGCTGCTGCCCTTGCCGGCCTCGCGGTGCACGGCTTCGAGCTTCCACGCCCAGCCGCCGCTGAGGTACTGCAGATCGACGCCGAACTGGCGCAGGCGGTCGTAGTACGGCACCAGCACCAGATTGCGCTGCACGTCGGCGATGATCTGCTCGCGCACCGCGTCGTCGCTCGGCAGCAGACCGAGCTGCTGCAGCAGTCCGGTCAGCGCATCGGGCAGCGGTGACTGCGGCACCTGGATCGCGGACAGCAGGTCGCAGTTGGCCTGCGTCGCGGTACCGGCATAACCGCTGCCGCGGCGCAGGCAGGGCAGGATGTCCGGATCGCGCGCGGTGCCGTCGAAGTACGACAGGCCCAGATCCAGCGCGCCGAAGCTGGCCTGGTAGCGCAGCGCCGCGTCGAGATGGTGGCGGCTGCGCTTCGACGCATAGCGCGCCTCGTCCGGCTCGACCGGATAGGGCAGCTGCGGATGGCCGCGCGCGCCCGGGAACGTACGTTCGCGCTGCAGCGGCATCAGGAACAGCTCGATGGTGCCGGCGTCTCCCCGGATGAAGGCGACGTTGAGCATCGGCTGGCCGAGCTTGGTCTCGTTATCGAGATCCTCGACGAAATCCGACTGGTTGATGATGTCCACCAGATGCCGTGACTCGGTCACCCCCCAGTAGACATGGCGCCATCCGGCGCGGAACTCGACGTCCTCGCCGATCTGCGCGTAGTACAGCTCGCGGATGTCGGCGTGGCTGCGCTCGTCGTCCTGCGCATCGACGCGGCCGAACACTTCTCCGACGATGCGCTCGCGGCCGTCGTGCCATTCATGGAACAACCCGGCCGTGGCCGCCGCCGAGGGCGACCATGCGGCGACGTCGGTGTGATAGAACCAGCGGCCCTCGGCTTCGATGCGCAGGTCCAGCTTGCTTGCGTCGGCCAGCGCGGGCCACAGCGCCGCGAGCAGCGCGGCGGTGCGCCACTCAGTCCGCATCGTCGGGGCCCACGGCGACGTGCACGTTGCCGTCCGCGCCCATCCACGCGCGGTACATCGCCGTGGAGTTGAACGGCACGGCGATGTGGCCTTCGTGATCGACGGCGATGCAGCCGCCGCGTCCGCCGAGGCGGCGCACCTCTTCGAGCCCCTCGGCGCAGGCGCGTTCCAGGCTCCAGCCGCAGTAGCTCATGCGCGCATGCACCTCGTGGCCGAACTGCGCACGGATGAAGCACTCGCCGGTGCCGGTGCAGGACACGGCCGCGCTGCGGTCGTCGGCGAAGGTGCCGGCGCCGATGATCGGCGTGTCGCCGATGCGCCCCGGATGCTTGTTGGTCAGGCCGCCGGTGCTGGTCGCCGCGGCGAGATGGCCCAGCGCGTCGCGCGCCACCGCGCCGACCGTGCCGAAGCCGCCGCCGGCGCTGTCGTCGCCGGGGACGAAGGCCTTGCCCGCGGCCGCGCCGGGATCGAAGGCTGCAGCGTGGTCGAGCACGATCACGCCGCGCGCGCGCGCCTCCTTGAGCTGGTGGAAGCGTTCCTCGGTGATGAAGTAATCGGGCGTGACCTCGGGCAGCCCCAGCTCGCGGTTGAGCGCATCGGCGCCGGCGCCCATGAACATCACGTGCGGCGAGCGTTCCATCACGGCACGCGCCAGCCGTACCGGGTTCTTCGCGCGCATCACGCCGGTGACCGCGCCGCAGCGCCGGTCGTTGCCGGACATGATCGCGGCGTCGAGTTCCGGCTGGCCGTCGCGGTTGAGCACGGCGCCGACGCCGGCGTTGAACAGCGGGCATTCTTCCAGCAGCACGACCATACGCTCGACGACGTCGAGGCTGCCGGCGCCGGCCTGCAGCATCGCGCGGCCTTCGAGGGCGATGCGGCGCAGTGCGGCGCGGTACTCGCGCGTGTCGGTGCTTTCGGCGGCGAGGTCGCCGGCGCCACCGTGTATCGCCAGTCGGATCATGCAATGAAACTCGGCAGGGTTGAGAGTTGTCGCACAGCTGGAGCGCGCGGTTTCGCGCTAACTTAGCCTATCTCGTCCGCGGAGACTGCCATGCTGCGCAAATCCCTGTTGCTGTTCGCCGCCACCCTGCTCGGCGCCTGCGCCGCGCAGCCCACCGCCACCGTCGTGTCCAGCAGCGGGCCCGGCATCCGCAGCGCACAGCAGGAGCCGGTGGACGGGCCCAAGCCGCGCATCGCGGTATCCGCCTTCGAGTTCCGCGGCGAGCGCAAGGTCGGCGAGGGCATGGCCGACATGCTCACCGCGGCGCTGTTCAACTCCAACCGCTTCATCGTGCTCGAGCGCGCACGCATCGAGGACGTGAAGGCCGAGCAGGATCTGGCCGCGACCGGACGCTTCGACGTCTCCACCACCGCCCCGACGGGACAGCTCGAAGGCGCCGAACTGCTGATCCGCGGTACCGTGGTGCAGTTCGAACCGGACTGCGCCGGCGGCTCGGTGCTGCTGGCATCGACGCGCCAGGCCTGCATGGCGATCAACCTGCGCATCATCGACGTGCGTACCGGCCGCGTCGTCAACGCGACCACCGTCGAGGGCACCTCGCGCAACACCGGCGTCGGCTTCACCTACGCGCTGAGCGATCTGCCGATCGGACTCGGTGCCTACCGCAACACGCCGATGGAGCAGGCGATCCGCAACTGCATCGAGACCGCCGTCCAGCACATCGCCGCGACCAAGATGTGAGTGTGCGCCGTTCGGCTGCCGGAACGCGGATGCGCACAGCGCTGCTGCTGGCAGCGGCACTGCTGGCGGCCTGCGCGCCCACCGCGCAGGTCAGCCGCGGGGGCGGCGCCGGCATCGAGGCGGCACGCAGCCTGGATGCGCAGGCCCGGCCGCGCATCACCGTCGCCGCGATCGTCGATCGCACGGGCCGGAAGGATTCGCTCGCCAAGGCCGTCGAGATCGCCAACCGGCGCCTGCCGGCGGAGGCCGTGCTGACTCCGCAGGCGCTCCTGTCCGGCCTGCGCGACCTGCTGACGACAGAGCTGTTCGTCACCGACCGCTTCATCGTGCTCGAGCGCGCGGCGCTGGAGGACGTGCTGGCCGAGCAGGTGTTCGAGGCCCGGACCGGCGAGACCGCGGCGCTGCCGAGCGCGACACTCGAAGGGGCTGACCTGATCGTCGTCGGTGCGATCACGGCGATCGATCCGGGCGCCGACGGCGGCGCGCTGCCGATCCCGGTGCCGCTCGGACGCGACAACGGCTTCGGCATCCTCAACGTGCGCGCCGCGCGCGGCTACATCGCGATGGACCTGCGCGTGATCGACGCACGCACCGCGCGCGTGGTCAACGCCACTTCGGTCGAAGGCCGCAACTGGCGCTACGGCGTCGATTTCACCGGCTTCTTCGCCGTCGGCCACGATCTGATCAAGGTCCCCGGCATCCTGCGCGCGTTCGGCAACACGCCGCTGGAAGGCGCACTGCAGGAGATGGTCACCGCGGCGGTCGCGCGCATCGGCGAGGCGAGCGCGCGACCGGCGCAAGCCGGGTCCACCCTTGGCGTGGAGCCCCCAGACAAGCAATAGCGTGCGCCGCGGCTGCTATCCTGCGCCGCCGTGAATCTCGTCCTGATCTTCGTCCTCGGCTACATCGTCCTGCAGCTGGTCTTCGCTGCGTGGGCGTCGAAGCGCGTGCACGACGAGAAGGACTACCTGCTGGCCGGGCGCTCGCTCGGGCCGTGGATGGCGACGTTCACGGTATTCGCCACCTGGTTCGGCGCCGAGACCTGCATCGGCGCGGCCGGCGAGGCCTACGCCGGAGGGGTCGCCGCGGTGCAGACCGATCCGTTCGGCTACGCGCTGGGCATCGTGCTGATGGGCCTGGTGTTCGCGATTCCGCTGTGGAAACGCGGCATCGTCACGCTCGCCGACCTGTTCCGCCAGCGCTACGGCGCCGGCGTCGAGCGCTATGCCGCGATCATCATGATACCGACCTCGCTGATGTGGGCTGCCGCGCAGATCCGCGCCTTCGGCCAGGTGCTGGCGGCTTCGTCCGAGCTGGGCGTCACCGTCGCCATCACCTGTGCCGCGGCCGTCGTCATCATCTACACCGCCAGCGGCGGCATGTGGGCGGACGCGATGACCGACCTCGTGCAGGGCATCGTGCTGATCGCCGGCATCGTCGTCGTGTTCGCGCTGGTGCTGTTCGCCGACGGCGGCCTCGCGCACCTCGCGGCACTGCCGGCGGCGCAGCTGCACGTACTCGACCCCGCCGTGCCGTGGCTGAAGACGCTGGAGACTTTCGCGGTGCCGGTCTGCGGCTCAATCGTCGCGCAGGAACTGGTTGCGCGCGTGCTGGCGATCCGCGACCCGCAGCTGGCGCGCCGGGCGACGACCGGCGCGGGCTTGCTGTACCTCGCGGTCGGCCTGATGCCGGTGATGCTCGGGCTGATCGCCGTGCAGTACGTCGGCGCGCTCGACGAGCAGGAGCAGGTGCTGATGCACCTGGCGCAGACGCAGCTGCCGACCGTGGTCTATGCCCTGTTCGTCGGCGCGCTGGTGTCGGCGATCCTGTCCACCGTCGATTCGGCGCTGCTCGTCGCCGGTTCGCTGGCCGCGCACAACCTCGTGCTGCCGCTGCGCCCGCAGCTGTCGGAAGCCGCACGCCTGCGCACCAACCGCATCGCCGTCGTGTCCTTCGGCGTCATCGCCTATGGTCTGGCGCTGGCCAGCGACAATGTCTATGAACTGGTCGTCGAGGCGTCCAGCTTCGGTTCGTCGGGCCTGCTCGTGATCCTGCTGTTCGCGCTGTGGGGGCCACGCATCGGCGGCGCGGCGGCCGCCTACGCCGCGATGACCGCGGGACTGGTCGTCTACGTCGGCGCCGCCCATGTCGGCGCGGCGGACTATCCCTACCTGACTTCGCTCGCGGCGGGGCTGGCGGCCTATCTGCTGCTGGCGCCGGTCTCGCGGGTGCGAAGGCGGACGCAGGTGCAGCGCGCATGAGCCGGCGCAGCGCGCGAACGGACCGTTGACCACATGTAGGAGGTATCCTACATTGGCGCCGCGTGGTGCAAGGCCACGCGCACAAGACCAATCCGGAGGGTGGAGACATGAAGCGATTTCGTACCCTGCTGTGCATCGTTTCCGCGGCATTCGTACCGCTCGCTGCGCCCGCGCAATCCGCAGCCGACTATTGGCAGCTGAGCGTCACCGAACTCGTCACCGGCACGCAGTCCGATATCGTCGTGCCGGCGACGGGCGGCAGCGGCAGCCTCTCCGTTCGCGATCCGGTGGAGACTTATCGCTTCAAGCTCGTGCCCGGGGCATCGCCGACGGCGGCCGAGCTCGCCGTGTCCGGAACCGGATTCGTGCAGCCCCTGGTGGTGCCGCTCACGATCTCGTCGGGTGCCTACACCATCGCTTCCGCGCGCCTGTCCGTGGCGCTTTCGCGCGTGTCCGCCGCCGAACTGGAGCAGCGCCTGAGTCAGGCCAGGGCGCGCGTCCAGCGCGCCGTCGAGGCGGCCCGCGCCGCCGGTCTGCCGGTGGTCGATACCACGGCGGGCGCGCAGAACTGCCCGGTGGGCCCGTCCGGCGTGGACGGCGGGCTGCCGCTGCTGCCGGCGACGATGGACGGGCAATGCTGCGTCTGCTGTCAGACCGGATCATGGTGGACCTGTGCCTGCGGGCAGATCGTGGTGGCGGCCTGCGGCAGCTGCTCCGCGCCGTTCGACGACCTCAAGACACCCTGACGCGCCCTTGCGCAGCGCTCATTCGATCGCTTCGAGGACGATCTCGGGCGTCAGCAGCTGCGGCAGCACCCGGGGTTCGCCGCCGCGGAGATAGACCAGGTACAGCGGCACGCCGTTGCGGCCGAAGCGGGCGAGTTCGGCCGTGATCGCCGGATCGGAGCGGGTCCAGTCGCCGACGAGATAGGCGACGCGCCGGTCGGCGAAGGCGCGCTGCACACGCTCGGAGTGCAGGGCGACGCGTTCGTTGACCTTGCAGCTCAGGCACCAGTCGGCGGTGAAATCGACGAACACCGTGCGGCCGTCAGCGCGCAGTTCGGCGACGCGCTCGGCCGACCACGGTTCCGCTTCCTCGTAGCGGGCGGCGCTCTGGCCGATGCTGGCGACCGGCGCGACGTACACCAGCGCGACCGCGCCGGCGAGCGCGGACAGCTTGAGCACCGCGGCGAACGGGCCGCTGCGATGCCACAGCCACAGCGCGAACGCGATCAGCACCAGGCCCATCATCACGCGGCCGGTGGTCTGCGGATCGGTCTGCCGTGCCAGCACCCACAGCAGCCAGACCACGGTCAGGTACAGCGGGAAGGCCATCGCCTGCTTGAAGGTCTCCATCCACGCGCCGGGCCTGGGCAGCAGCCGCGCCAGCGCCGGGAACCAGCCGATCAGCAGGAAGGGCAGCGCCAGGCCCAGGCCCAGCGTCGCGAACACCAGCAGCGAGATGGCGGCGGGCTGCGTCATCGCATAGCCCATCGCCGTGCCCATGAACGGCGCGGTGCAGGGACTGGCCACCACCACCGCGAGCACGCCGGTGAAGAACGAGCCGGACAGGCCGGGCTTCTGTGCCAGCCCGCCGCCGAGATTCATCAGGCCGAGGCCGAACTGCGCCACGCCGGACATCGACAGGCCCAGTGCGAAGATCACGTAGGCCATCAGGCCGACGAAGGCCGGCGACTGCAGCTGGAAGCCCCAGCCGACCGCTGCGCCGGCGCTGCGCAGCCCGAGCAGCGCGATGGCGATGGCCACGCAGGACGCGATCACGCCGACGCTGTAGGCATAGACCTGGCGGCGGCGCTCGCCGCCGTCGCCGCCGTTGTGCTTGACCAGCGCCATCGCCTTGAGCGACAGCACCGGGAACACGCAGGGCATCAGGTTGAGGATCAGGCCGCCGAGGATCGCGAAGGCCAGCACCAGCAGCAGGCCGGGTGTGCCGGCGGACGCCGCGCCGGTGTCGTGCAGCAGCGGCGCGGCACGGACGCCGGCGTCGCCGCCGACGGCCTCCACGTCGCCCGGCCGTGCCTCGATCTCGAAGGCCTGCGTCCGGCCGTCGTGCTCGATCACGACGACGCCCTCGACCGACGCCGGCGCATCGACGAAGTACGGGCTCTGCGTCTGGCTCAGGCGCAGGCGCGGACCTTCGGCGGCGAGCCGCTGCGGCGCGGCGTGGTTGACCAGATCGTTGAGATACGGAAAGAACGCGACGCGCGTCGCGCCGTCCAGGAGCGGATTTTCGATACGCAGCGAGATGCTGTCGCCGGTGACCGCGAACTGCGCCGGCCAGTCGCGCGCCGGTACCGGCAGGGCGCGGCGCGCGGTGGCGAAGCTGGGCGCCCAGTCGGGGTCCGGCGCCGGGTTCGCGCTGACCGGCAGGCGCAGGCTCAGCTCGGCCTTGCCGGGGATGCAGATGTCCTTGCACGCGAGCCAGCTCGCGGTGGCCGCGAGCGTCAGCGGGCCGGAGCCGGCATCAGTGCCGACGCCGATCTGCACCAGATGCAGGGTTTCCTCGGCGTAGCCGTAATTGGTCAGCTCGCCGAGCGTCTCGGTGTGCGGGTAGGGCCACTGGATCTCGCCGGCGCTGACGCCGGGCGGCAGGCGCCAGTCGAGCCTGGTCGGGATGCCGGAGTCGCCGGGGTTGCGCCAATAGACGTGCCAGCCGGGTTCCGGGCGCAGGCGCAGCGCGACCCAGTTGTCGCCGGTCCTGAGACTCGTGTGTTCGGCGATCAGCTCGGCCTCGACCTCCGGCGTGCGCACCGGCTCGGCGTGGGCGAGGGATGCCGCCAGAGCGTTGGTCAGCGCGGCCAGGGCCAGCAACAGGATGCGTTTCATGCAGGATCGCGAATGGGATGGGGCGATAGACCGCGTGCCGTCCGTGGGGTTCACCACCAGACGGCGGCGTCGGCGCCACAGGATCGCAGATAGTCCTCGGCCTGTGGGCCGTGCAGCAGGGCCAGCGTGGACAGCACGCCGGCTTCGGTGCAGCTCGATGCGCGCACCGTCACCGTGTGCGGCCCGCCGGTGACGGCGCGTCCGCTGCGTGGATCGAGCACGTGTGGATAGCGTACGCCGTCCTTGAGCAGGTAGCGATGCGCGTCGCCGCTCGACGCCAGACCGCCGGCGCGTAGCGTCATCAGCGGGGTATCCGCACGGCCCGGGATCTCGACGCCGACCTGCCAGTCGGAGCCGTCCAGATGCGGGCCGCTCGCGGCCAGGTCGCCGCCGCAGTTGACCAGCACCGGCAGCGGTGTCTGCGCCCTGAGCAGCCCGAGCGCGCGGTCCACCGCGTACTCCTTGCCGATGCCGCCGAAGTCGATCTCCATGCCGGCCGGCATGCGCAGCCATGGCGACTGCCAGTCCACCTTCTGCCAGCCGACCAGCGGCAGGATGGCATCGATCTGGCGTGCGTCGGGCACGCGGTCGGAGCCGTCGAATGTCCAGATGCGGCGCAGCACGCCGCTGGTGACGTCGAACAGGCCGTCGCTGAACTGGTACAGATGCTGCGCGTAGTCGAGGAAGCGCGCCGTTTCCTCGTCCACCTTGACCGGCTTGCCGCCGGCGGTGTTGATGCGGTGGACGATGTTGTTCTTGCGATAACGGCTCCAGTGCGCCTCGATGCGCCAGACCTCGGCCGCGGCCAGATGCGCCAACTCGGCGGTCTGTGCCGAGCTGGCGCCATCGATCAGCACCTCACAGGGCGAAGCCATCGCGCGGAAACGTCCGGCGTGGCAGCGTCCGTGCAGGTGGGCAACGCCGACATCGCGGCCCTTCACGTCCGACGGGTCACCACTTGAAGCGGTACCCCACCGTGAACATCACCGCGCTCAGATCGGGCTGCAGGTCGAACTTCGACAGGCCGTCCGCGGCCTGCGCCGGCACGCCGGTCAGCTTCGACTGCTGCTGGTACCACTCCAGGCGTGCGCTCCAGTCGCTGCCGCTGTTCAGTGTGCCGCCGAGCTTGACGCCGGCGGTCCATGCGTCGAAGGCGCCCAGACGCGGATCGGCGCTGGCGTGCGCGACGGTCTGGTCCTCGCCGTCGTAGAGCGCGACGCGGTAGAAGTCGGCGGCGGTCTGGGTGTACCAGCGCAGGTGCGGTTCGAGGTAGTGGTGCGCGGCGAAGTTCCAGCGATAGGTCAGGTCGATGGTGCTCGACGCGATGCCCCAGTCGTCGGTCATGTAACGGTAGGACGCATCGACCACGTCGCGATTGAACGAGAACAGCTTGTAGCGCGCGAACAGGGCATGCTTCAGGCGGCTGTCGGGCCGCGACTCCCAGACGTAGTAGTCCGGCTCGCCGTCGCTGCCGACCACGGAGAGCAGCTTGTACGGGTCGTTCTGGTAGCCGCTCGATGCCGACAGCGAATAGTTGAGCTGCAGCAGGCTGCGCGGGCCCAGCACCTGGGTCAGGCCGAGCACCAGATCGGTGACGGTCTTGCTCTGGGTGCGACCCCCGCCGCCCTCGTTCTCGCCTTCGCCCTCGCCCTCGTCGTCACCGCCACCGCCGCCGCCGGTGGCGACGCGCGTCAGTGGCTCGGGGGCGCCGCCGACCGGATCGATCTGGTCGGCCTCGACGCTGAGGCCGACGCTGAGCGTGGTGTTGTTCTGGAACAGGTCGTGCGCGTAACGCAGGTTGGCGCCGGCGGACAGGAAGTCGTACTCGCTCGACACCGTGCCGCCGAAGCCCAGCGTGCCGTTCGCGCTGACCGGGAAGCTGTAGTCCAGAACGCCCTGCACACGGGTGTCCTTGAAACGGTCGTCCAGCGGTGTCTCGAACGCGGGCGTGACGCTGGCACGGCCGCCGCCGGATGCGCCGGTGAAGGTCTGCGGCGTCGATGCCGGCGTCGCGCCATTGGGCGACGCGCCGGTCAGCGAGTCGAACACCAGCTTGGCGGAGAAGTAGCGCTCGCCGCCCAGGTCGAGGGTGCCCTTGACGACCGGCTCGATGGCCTGCACGCGGCCGCCGCTCTCCGAATAGACCAGCACCGCACTGTCGATGTCCCAGCTGCGTCCATCGGCCTGCGCGCCGCCCGCCGCCGCCGTGCCGAGCAGTGTCAGCGTCGCTGCGGTCAGCGATTGCCGCCTGTTCTTCAGTTGCATCCGCAGCCTCCGCCGCCGAAGCCGCGGCCGCCGCTCGAGGCTTCCTTGCTGAAATAGATGTGGTCGTCGAGTCCGGCCAGGACCGGGTCGGCATCCACCTGCATGTCGGGACGCGCCAGTGCGCTGCGCTGCCAGGGTTTGGCGCCGATGCTGCTGCACGCCGACAGCGCGAGCGCGACGACGGTGATCAGGAGGGTCTGCCGCTTCATGGCGTGGCTCCGGCCCGGGCGGCGCCGGACAGCGCGCGCGTGATCGCGGCCTCGTATTCGGCGATGTCGCCGTTGCGGAAGCCGGAGTGCAGGTGCACGAGCGCACCGTTTTCGTCGAGGATCAGCGAGGTGGGCATGCCGGGGATGTCGTAGTGCGCGGCGAGTTCCCCCTTGGGATCGCGCAGGATCGCGAAGCGCGCCGGGTGGCGCTGCAGGAAGCGGTCCGCGTCCTTCTGGTTCTCATCGACATTGACGCCGACGACCACCAGACGGCTGCCGTACTTGTCCTGCAGCGTGTTGAGCCAGGGGAAGGACTCGGCGCACGGTGCGCACCACGACGCCCAGAAATCCACGTAAACGACCTTGCCCGCGAACTGCTTGAGCGCCTGCGGCGTGTCCTTGCCGCCGGGCGGCGCGGCCAGCGCCAGCGCCGGCATCAGCAGCAGGCCGACGAAGGCGGCCAGGAAACCTCTGCGCATGAAGACTCCGGGAGTTTGGCTATGCTGCATACCTTGCCTGTGCGATCGTTAACGAAAGGTCAATGCGGGCGTCGCGTCGCGGCCGCTCGGGCCCGTCGCGGCGCCGGCCGTCGGATTCGGAGAGTGTTTCATGACCGTGAAACCGCTGGTACTCGGAACGGCGTGTGTCCTGCTCACCGCCTGCGGGATGGGCGCATCCAACCTGCGGCCACAGGGCGAGGTCTTCGCGCCCTGCGAGAAGGCGCACTGCGTCAGCTCGCAGCAGCCGGGCACGCGCTATGCGATCGAACCTCTGCGCTATGCAGGCAGCCGCGAGGCGGCACAGGCGGCACTGCTGCGCGTCCTCGCCGGGATGCCGGGCGCACGTATCGAAACCGCCAGCGGCGACTATGTGCACGCCACGTTCACGAGTCCGATCATGCGTTACGTGGACGATCTGGAGCTGCGCTTCGCGGCCACCGAGCCGGTCGTGCACGTGCGCTCGTCGAGCCGGCTCGGCTACTACGACTTCGACGTCAACCGCAAGCGCGTCGAAGCGCTGCGCAGGTCTTTCGCGGCCACCCAGGGTTGAGAGGGACACGGGTATGATCGGCTCCCCGCAGCCAGCGCCCGGATGCCCATGGCCAAAGCCCGCGAGTTCGACATCGTCCTGTTTGGTGCGACCGGTTTCACCGGCCAGTTGACCGCCGAGTATCTCGCCCGGCACGGCGGCGAGCGCCTGCGCTGGGCGCTGGCCGGCCGTAGTTTGGAGAAGCTCCGGCTGGTGCGCGCGCGCCTGACCGACCAGGTTCCGGCCTGCCGCGCGCTGCCGCTGCTGCAGGCCGACAGCGGCGATGCCGGTTCGCTGCGCAGGCTCGCAACGGCGGCGCGCGTGGTCATCTCCACCGTCGGTCCCTATGCGCGCTACGGCGAGCCGCTGGTGCGCGCCTGCGCCGAGGCGGGAACGGACTACGTCGATCTGACCGGCGAGCCCGAATTCGTCGATCGCATGTGGCTCAAGTATCACGACCGCGCGCGCGAGTCGGGCGCGCGCATCGTCCATTGCTGCGGCTTCGACAGCATCCCGCACGATCTCGGCTGCTGGTTCACCGTGCAGCAGCTCCCGGAAGGCGTGCCGATTCGCGTCGAGGGTTTCGTGCGCGCCGGCGGCGAACTGTCCGGCGGCACGCTGCACTCGGCGGTCACCGCGTTCTCGCGTCTGCCGGAGTATCTGCGCGTCGCGCAGGCGCGCCGCCGCGAGGAAGGCCGGCCGCTCGACCGCAACATCGGCGCGATCCACCACGGCATCCGCCACCTTCCGGAGCTGGGCACCTGGACGCTGCCGATGCCGACCATCGACCCGCAGATCGTGCGGCGCAGCGCCGCGGCGATGGACCGTTACGGACCGGATTTCCGCTACGGCCATTTCCTGCAGGTCAAGAAGCTGACGACCGCGCTGCAGCTCGTGGCCGGCGCCGGTGCGCTGCTCGTCGGCAGCCAGTTCAAGCCGACGCGCGAGCGCCTGCTGGCGCTGCGCCAGCCGGGGGACGGACCCAGCGCGACGACGCGCGCGAAGGGCTGGTTCCGCGTGACCTTCCTCGGCGAAGGTGGCGGCAAGCGCGTCCGTTGTGAAGTCAGCGGCGGCGATCCGGGCTACGGCGAGACGTCGAAGATGCTGGCTGAATCGGCGCTGTGCCTGGCCTTCGACAAGCTGCCGAAGACCGCCGGTGTGATCACGCCGGCCTACGCGATGGGCAATGCGCTGATCGAGCGCCTGCAGCGCGCGGGCATCGCGTTCCGCGCCGTCGGCGCGCACTGACGTGGGCAAGGTCTTCCTGGTCATCGGCGCGGCCTACGGCCTGATCGGCGTGGCCCTGGGGGCGTTCGGCGCGCACGCGCTGCGCGCGCGTCTGCCCGCGGACCTGCTGGCGGTGTGGAAGACCGCCGTCGAATACCAGCTGGTGCACGCGCTGGCGCTGCTCGCCGTCGGCCTGCTGCTGCGCCAGCACGGCAGCGCGGGCCTCCTGCAGCCGGCCGGCGCCTGCTTCGCCGGCGGCGTGCTGCTGTTCTCCGGCAGTCTCTATGCGCTGAGCCTGAGCGGCGTGCGCGTGCTCGGGGCGATCACGCCGCTGGGCGGCGTGCTGTTCCTCGCCGGCTGGGCGCTGCTGCTGCTGGCCGCGCTCAGGACCTGAGCGCGCGGATCAGCGCTTCGCGGACTTCCTCGACCGCCTGCGCGCGCGTCTCGCGGATCGCCCGCGCCAGCTCCGCGGCGAACTGCTCGTGCGCCGTGCGCAGTTCGTGTTCGAACTGCCGGCGCAGGGCGTCGAGCTGTTCGGACTGCTGTTGCAGCAGACCGTCCTGCTGTTTGCGCAGCTTGGCCAGCTCGGTGCTGAGCCGCCGTTCGATCGCGGCCATGCGCGATTCCATCGCGGTGATGCGGGCGTCGAGTGCTTCGGCGGCCTGGACGCTGTCTTCGGCCAGGCGGTCGAGCTGTACGCGCAGACTCTCGGTGGCGGCCGGCGTCGCACGCAGCTCCACTTCCGCTTTCCCTGGCGCCGTTGCCGGGGTGGCGGCAGGCGCGACCGGCGCGGTCGCCGGTTCGGGCGGATGCGCGATTGCGATCGCCGATTCGATCTGGTCGAGCACGCGCTGCAGCTGTTCGGGCGTCGGCGGCTTCTGCAGCACGTCGGCGGCGCCCTGGCCGCGCGCCTCGGCGACGAAGGCGCTGCCTTCATTGGACGAGCAGATGATCACCGGGATCGCGGCCGTGTGCGGATCGGCCTTGAGATGGCGCAGCGCCGCGAAGCCGTCCTCGCCCGGCATCACATGATCGAGAAAGATCATGTCCGGCGTCTGCGTCGTCAGCCACTGGTAGGCGGCCGATGCGCTTTCCGCGGTTTCGACCTTGAACGCGTGGCTCTCCAGATGCTTGCGCAGCGCGAAGCGCGCAGAGCGGGAGTCATCGACGACCAGTGCTGTCCGCTGGGTCATATCCGCCTCGGCTGATCCGTAGCTGTCCTCCGCGCGAATCTAGCAGCCTGCGCCGCTGCCGCACACCCGGGCGGTGCGCGCGGCGGGTCGCTGGCGGGGGATTCCACCCGGTGGGCGTGTCGGAAACGTCCGACAGTGCGCGGTGGCTGCCGCGGGCACACTATGCGCGGGATTGATCTTGCCGCGCGCAGCGGCATGCGCGGCACAGGAATCGTGCCGCGCAGTTCGTCATGGTGCGGGTCCGCCCACGGAGGGTGCGGTCCGCAAATCAACAGGACATCTGGAATGGCATTGCGCAAGGCGCGGGTGTGGGGCGTGGCGGCCGTGGCTGCTCTCGGACTGGGGTTGGCTGCGGGGATGGCGCCGCAGTGGCGCGGGGCGGCCCTGCAGTGGCTGGGTGCGGCGGACTGTCCCGCGGGTTACGAGCAGGCCGACCCGGTGGCGGTGGCGGCGAAGATGAATCCAGGTTTTGCGCGCAGCCAGCAGGGCGAGATCCGCCGCCAGTTCGGCGAGCGCATCTGCGCCTGGCGCAAGCTGCCGGCGTCCTTCGCCGAGAAGCAGATCGAGGCGCGCGACATCGCCGGCATGCGCGGTCTGCCGCCGCCGGGCGCGCTGCGCCAGGCGGTGGAGCAGAAGGCGGCACTCAAGCTCAATCAGGCCAAGGTCGCCAATGCGGTCGGCCAGTGGGCCGAGTACGGCAGCGGTCCGCAGGTCTCGGACCCGGCCTATCCGGACGGCGCCAACGACGGCATTCCGGAGGTCGCGGGCCGCGCCGACAACTTCGCCTACGACCCGGTGGCCCAGCGCCTGTTCGTCGCGATCGGCAACGGCGGTATCTGGATGTCCCAGGCCGTCGGCGGCGATGTCGGCACCCTCGGCGACCAGTGGGTGTCGATCGGCGATCGTCTGCCGACGCTGGTCACCAGCGCGGTGGCGTGGACGCCGGCGCGCGGCGGGCGCGTGCTGGCCCTGACCGGCGAGCACGTGCAGGGCGGCAACACCTATGTCGGCCTGGGCGCCTACTGGTCGGACGATCTCGGCCAGACCTGGCATCACGCCAGCGGCGTGCCGGACGGCACCAACGCCTCGCGCCTGGCGGTCGATCCGAGCAATCCGGACATCGTCTATGCCGCGACCGGCATGGGCCTGTTCCGCTCCGAGGATGCCGGCGCTTCCTACCGGAACGTGGCGCTGCCGGTGTCCGCGGAATGCGCCGGCGTGACCGGGCTGGGGCCGTGCCAGCTGGCCAATTTCGTCACCGACGTGGTCGTCAAGGAGCCGGGCGGCGTGACCGACCAGCAGTGCTCGGCCGAGGGCTGCCCGGTGCTCGCGGCGGTCGGTTTCCGCTCCGGCGCGCTGCCGTACGCGGATGGCCGGCCGCAGTCACCGGGCAACGGTCTGTACCGCTCGGACACCGGCAAGCCGGGCACGTTCGCGCGTGTCGGTACCGCCACCGGGCAGATCCAGTCGGCGTCCGGCGGCCTCGTGCCGGTCGGCTTCGCGCCGCAGGCGCGCATCGGCCGCATCGAGCTGGGCCACGCCATCGGCCCGGCGCAGGACCACAACTACGTCTATGCGATCGTGCAGGATGCGGTGCTGCTCAACGGCGGCGTGCCGGTGCTGGATCTGCCGACCGACGACGGCCTGCCGTCGCTGCCGCTCGACTGCGAGGTGCTGCCCGAGGGCGATCCGCAGTTCGTCTGCGAGCTGGCGACACAGGGTTTCAGCCCGACCTCGATCAACGGCGTGTACGTCTCGCCGGACTTCGGCGACACCTGGATCCGTCTCGCCGACGACGTCGAACTGACCTACGCCGGCATCACCACCGGTTCCTCGCTCGCCGCGGTCGTCGCGCTGGGCATCGGTCCGGGCGTGCAGGCCTGGTACGACCTGTGGATCAAGCCCGATCCGACCGCGGCCGATCCGCTGCTCGGCGCGCCGACGCGCGTGGCCTTCGGCATGGAGGAGATCTGGAAGAACCGCGTCAATGCGCCGGTGACCGGGCTCGAACAGACGCCCAACGATTTCAAGGTGATCGGTACCTACTTCGCCGGCAACACCTGTCTGTTCCTGCTCGGCAACATCGATCTGGCCGGGCTGCTCGGCCTGCCGGTGCCGAACGGTCCGCCGGTCTGCCCGTTCCGCGACGGCCTGGTCACCAACATCACGACCACGCATCCGGACCAGCACGACGGCATCTTCATCCCTGACGAGCAGCGCGGCGGCGTCTGGCTGTTCGCCGGCAACGACGGCGGCGTGTACAAGCAGTACTCCGCGAACACGCTGTCCGACGATCTCGACAACACCAAGTGGGGCAGCGGCGCCAACCGCGGCTTCTACACGCTGATGAACTACGGCATCAGCGTCGCCAGGGACGGCACGGTCTACTACGGCCTGCAGGACAACGCCTCCGGCAAGATCGAGCCCGACACGCGCCGCCAGCTGCGCATCTACGTCGGCGACGGCATGTGGACCGCGGTCGATCCGGACAATTCCGACATCGCCTACTACCAGACGCCGGGGCTGGCGCTGGTGCGCACCACCGACGGCGGCAAGTCCAACGACTACATCGACGATTTCGACGTCGGCAGCGCGCACTTCCTCAGCCCGTTCCGCATGGACCCGCGCGATGCCAATCATCTGGTCGCCGCCGGCACCAAGGTCGCCGAGACGCTCGATGCCTCGACCGGCGCGAACTGGACCACGGTGTTCGATCTGGGCACCAACGAGGCCACCGGCGGTACCTTCCAGTCGCGCGGCGCGCTGGAAGTCGAGGGCGACGCCGTGTATGTCGGCGCCTGCGCGCCGTGCAACATCACCGCGAGCGGCGCGCAGTTCCAGAACCGACTGGCGACCAACGTCGGCGGCAGCAAGCCGCCGAAGAAGGGCACCTCGGATGGCTGGCACGTCGCCTCGGCCAATGGCCTGCCCAACCGCTACATCTACGACATCGAAGCCGATCCGACCGATCCGCGCACCGTCTATGTCGTGCTCGGCGGCTACTCGACGGCGCGCTGGCTGCCGGACGGCCAGTATCTCGACAGCAACCCCAACCGCGGCAGCGGCCGCGTGTTCAAGTCCACGGATGCCGGCGAAACCTTCGTCGATATCAGCGGCGACCTGCCCGACGTGATCACGACCGCGATCGTCAAGCGTGGCGAGCAGCTCATCGTCGGCACGGACATCGGCGTGTTCATCTCGTCGGACCTGCAGGGCAGCGCCTGGGCGCCGCTCGGCGATCTGCCGTCGGTGCCGGTCAACCAGCTCGTGCTCAAGCCCGGCGACGACCGCAAGCTGTTCGCCGCAACCTTCGGCCGTGGCGTCCAGGTCTATGACTTCGCCAAGGCGACGGACGGCGGCGGTTCGACCGGCGGACGCGCGCCGGACGCCGGGCGCTTCGGCGGCGCGATGCCGGCTGGCGGGTTGTTGCTGCTGCTGGCATTCGGTTTGCTGCGCCGACGACCCATGGTTTGAGCCGTGCAAACGCAAGCGGGGCGCCCAAAGGCGCCCCGCTCGTTTTTTCCGCCCCAACAAAATTGCGGCAGGTTCCCGACCGAACCTGCCGCAACGAGACTTCTTGCGGTAACTCTAGACTTACTTCTTCTTGGTTTTCTTCGCAGCCTTCTTTGTCGCCTTCTTTGCAGCCATGTTGACCTCCGGATTGCGAAAAGCAGCTGGCTCCGTAAACCCTGCGTCTACAGTCCGCCAACCACGACCCATAGTGTCATTTGATTTGTCAAGTCACAAGACGTTGTGGGATCGAGCCGACGAACGGTCATATTCGCGGGGGTCGGGACGATGACCGGCGCGCCCTTGTACGCGCCGCAGTGGCGGCTGGCGCTGGACGCGCTCACCGCGGTCGTGCGCGACGGCCGGGCCGCCGACCGTCTGCTGCAGCGCGCGTTCCGCGATCAGCCGCAGATGGGCGGGCGCGACCGCCGGCGCGTCAACGATCTGCTCTACGGCGTGCTGCGTGACCTGCGCCGGCTGCGCCGCATCGCCGGCAGCGACGTGCCGGCGGACTGGCTCGCGCTGCATGCGCTCGAATCCGGTCTGACCGATGCGGCCGGCCTGCACCAGCTCGGTGTCGAGCGCGCCGCGGTGCTGGCGGCCGCGCTGCGCGGCTTCGATGACGCACGGCTGACGCCGGCGGAGCGCGGCAACGTGCCGGATGCGATCCATGCGCAGTGGCAGGCGCAGCTTGGTGCGGTCGAGACGCTGCAGCTCGCCGAGGCGCTGCGCGCGCAGGCATCGGTGGACCTGCGCGTCAACACGCTCAAATGCACGCGCGCGCAGGCGCTCGCGGCGCTGCGCAGCGCCGGCTTCGAGGCAGAACCGACGCCGCTGGCGCCGCACGGCCTGCGCCTGAGAAAGCGCGCCGCGCTGCAGGCGCTGCCGGCGTTCCGCGACGGCTGGTTCGAGCCGCAGGACGAGGGCAGCCAGCTCCTCGCCCTGCTGGTGGCGGCCCGGCCCGGCGAGCGCATCGTCGATTGGTGCGCCGGCGCCGGCGGCAAGACCCTCGCTCTGGCGGCGCAGATGGAGAACCGCGGCGCGCTGCTCGCGCTCGACGCCGATGCGCGACGCCTGCGCGATCTGCCGCCGCGGCTGGTGCGTGCCGGCGTCCGCTGCGTGACCGTGCAGACGCTCGATGCCGCCGAGGCGTCGCGGCACGAAGCTGCGGCCGCGCGCGGCGCGGCGACTTTCGATGCGGTGCTCGTCGATGCGCCCTGTTCCGGCAGTGGCACCTGGCGGCGCCAGCCGGAAGCTCGGCTCAAGCCGCTCGATCTCGCGGCGCTGGCGGCGACACAGCGGCAGATCCTCGATCGCGCGGCGACATGGGTGCGTCCCGGCGGCCGGCTGGTGTATGCGACCTGCAGCCTGCTGCGCGCGGAGAACGAGGCCGTCGTCGAGGCGTTTCTCGCCACGCATGCCGACTTCGAGCTGCAGGACGCCGGCGCGCTGCTGCGCACCTCTGGCGTCGAGCTGCCGGGGCACTACCTGCAGCTGTATCCGCACCGCCACGGCACCGACGGCTTCTTCGGCGCCGGACTGCGCCGGCGCTGAAGCGCGCTACGGTCCAGCCGCGTCGCTGCCGAGCCCGTACTTCTTCAGCTTGTACCAGACCGAGCGCTCGCTGATCTGCAGCAGCTGCGCCGCACGCGCCTTGCTGCCGCCCGCCTGGCGCAGCGCCTCGCGGATCAGCCGGATCTCCAGCGCTTCCACCGCCGGCTCCAGGCGCAGGTCGAGCGGCGTGTCGGCGGCGTCCCGCGGGGCGCTGGCGCGCCGCGCCGCCTCCAGGGGGAAATGCGGGACATCGAGCGTCTGCCCGCCGCTCAGGATCAGCGCACGCTCGATCGTGTTGCCCAGTTCGCGCACGTTGCCGGGCCAGGCGTAGGCACGCAGGTGGTCCAGCGCCTGCGCGCTGATGCCGGGCATCGGTCCACGCGCCTCGGCCTGCGTGTGCAGAGCGATGAAGTGGCGGACCAGTCCGGGAATGTCCTCGCGCCGCTCGCGCAGCGGCGGCAGGTCGATCGCGAACACGTTGAGGCGGAAGTACAGATCCTCGCGCAGGCGGGCATCGCGGATCGCGTCCGCGGGCCGGCGGTTGGTCGCGGCGATGACGCGCACGTCGAGCTCGATGGACTGTTCGCCGCCGAGGCGCTCGACGCGTCCGTCCTGCAGCACGCGCAGCAGCTTGGACTGCAGCGTCACCGGCATCTCGGTGATCTCGTCGAGGAAGATCGTGCCCTGGTCGGCGAGCTCGAATTTGCCGATGTGCTGGCGCAGCGCGCCGGTGAAGGCGCCTTTCTCGTGTCCAAAAAGTTCGCTCTCCAGCATCTCCGCCGGGATCGCCGCGCAGTTGACCGGCACGAACAGGCGCTCGCGGCGCGGCGAGGCACGGTGGATCGCGCGCGCGACCACCTCCTTGCCGGTGCCGGTCTCGCCGGTCAGCAGCACCGACGCGCGCGTCGGTGCGACCTGCGCGATCTGCGTGCGCACCTGCTGCATCGCCGGACTGGTGCCGACCAGGCCCTCCCAGGCGTGGTCGAGCTGCGCGCGCAGATAGTCCTTCTGCTGGATCATCTCGCGCACGCTGAACACGCGGCTGATCGCCAGATCGAGCGTCTCGACGTCGAACGGGCGCAGCAGGTAGTCGCAGGCGCCCAGGCGCATCGCCTCGACGGCGCTCTCGATGCTGCCCTGCGCGGTGATCATCACCAGCGGCACCTCGTTGCCGGCTTCGCGCAACTTGCGCAGCAGTTCGATCCCGGTCATCTCCGGCATGCGCAGGTCACTGATCACCAGATCGACGGACTGGCTGCTCAGCAACTCGAAGGCGGCGCGGCCGTTGGCCGCGCTCAGCGTCCGGTAGCCACGGCGGCTGAGCATGATCTCCAGCACGCGGCGCATGTTGTCCTCATCATCGACGACGAGGACGCGCAAGTTTTTCATGTCGTGTGCGCCTCCTGAAGCGGCAGCCAGAAACGGAACAGCGCGCCGCCGAGCGGGCCGGCCTCGGCGACGACGTCGCCGCCGTGCTGACGCAGGATGCGGCGCACGACGGCCAGGCCCAGGCCGACGCCACCTTCGCGCCGGAACACGAAGGGTTCGAAGATCGCCTCGCGGTCCTCGGCGGCGATGCCCGGCCCGTCGTCGGCAACCTCGACGACCAGCCGCTGGGCCTCGTTGCGGGTGCTCACGCGGATGTGCCCGCCGCGCTGGAGCACCTGCAACGCGTTCATGATCAGGTTCAGCAGCACCTGGGTGATCTGTTCGGCGTCGCAGCTGACGATCGAGCGCTGCGCGGCGCACTGCAGATCGACCGTGACGCCGCGGCTGCGCAGCTGCGAGGCGAGCAGCGCCGCGCTGTGCGCGATCAGCGTGTGCGCATCGGTCGCCGCGAACTGCGGCGCGCGCGTGCGCGCGCTGTCGAGCATCGAGCTGACCAGCCGGTTCAGGCGCCCGGTCTCGCTGTCGATGATGCGCAGCAGTTCGCGTGATTCGTCGGACAGGCCGGTCTCGGCGCGCAGCATCTGCGCGGACGAGCGCAGGATGCCGAGCGGCGTGCGGATCTCGTGCGCGAGCAGTGCCGTGATCTCGCCCAGCGCGGCCAGCTTGGACGCCTGCACCAGGGTCTGCTGCGAACGGTCCACGCTGCGCATCATGCGCACGAAGCTGCGCGTCAGTTCGCCGATCTCGCCGGGGCCGGGCGGCGGTGGCGGGGGCAGCTCGCCGGGCAGGGTGTAGCGCCGCGCGTACTCGGTCAGCGCCACCACCGGACGCGCGATCAGTGCCGCGAGACCCCAGGCCAGACCGACGATCAGCAGGGCCGTCGCCGCGAGCAGCCCGGCGAAGGTCCAGGCCATGCGATCGACCGGCGCGAGTGCCTCGCGGCGCGACTGCAGCAGCAGCGTCGTCCAGCCGAAGCCGCGGAAATCGCCGAGGCCGCGCGAGCGCTGGTGGCCGGCGATCACGTCCTCGTCCATCAGCGGTGCGCCGGAACGCATCTCGACGCCACTGGGCGCGCGGCCCATGCCCCAGTCCCAGTAGGTCGCTTCCGGCGCGAGCGCGCGGGCGCGCAGCGCGGCCGACGCCGCCAGCAGGCGACCGTCGTGATCGAGCACGAGCACCTGCCGCGACGGGCCGGCACTGCGGTCGAGCAGGACCTGCAGCTGCGACCAATCGACGTCGAGGACCAGCTCGCCGATCGCGCCCGCGGTGAATTCGGACTCGATCGCGCTGCGCAGCCGCAGGCGCATGCCGCCGTCGCCCGCGGCCGGCTTCTCGATCACGATCCGGCCGCCGGGCAGGTCCGCGGTCAGCCAGGCGGCCGCCGCCGGCAGGCGCCGGTCGAGCAAGGCCGGGTTGCTGCTGCTGATGACATGGCCGTCCGGACCGACCGCATGCAGATCGAGATAAAAGCCGTTGTGACGGCGTTTCATCTCGGCGAGGAAGCCGGACAGGCGCTTGTCCACGTCGTGCAGGCGCAGGTCCTGCATGACTTCCAGGTGATTCCAGGTGCTGGCATTGAGCATGCGTTCGAGCAGCAGCGTATCGACGTCCTCGGACACCGCCGCCGCGGACCGCCGCACGCCGTCCTCGATCTCGGTGAGCATCGCCGCGCGGGACTGGCTGAAGGCGAGCACGGTCAGCAGCGTCGTCGGCAGCAGGCTGACCAGCAGCAGGCTCAGCAACAGGATGCGGCGGATGCTCAGGGCTTGCACCATTGCCTCATAGAATATCCTGCGGCCTGTTCCGCGGACGGAAGACGCCCGGTGCGCAACTCAGCGAAGTTTGGATGGATCGCCAGGATCTGCTCGGTCGTCGTGGCAGCGTGCTCCGCCGCGGCGTCCGGCTACGAGCTGGGGCACGGCTATCCGGTCGGCGACTTCACGCTGGGCGGTTATGCCGTCGCCGATTACGCGAGTGCCGACGGCGGCCAGCCGTGGCGCGCGTCGCTCGATCCGCTGAGCGCCTTTCTGTGGTGGGACGGCGGCGGACGCTGGCGCTTCTTCTCCGAGGTGGAACTCGACGATGCGCTGATCGTGGCGCCCGGCGCGACGACGACCGACGACGCGCGCGTCGTGCTCGAACGCCTGCATCTGGACTATGCCCATTCCGATGCCGTGCAGCTGCGCCTGGGCAAGTTCCTGACGCCGGTGGGACGCTGGAACGAGATCCACGCCGCGCCGCTGACCTGGACCACCTCGCGGCCGCTGATCACCGAGGCGACGTTCCCGACCAACGCCACCGGCGCGATGCTGCACGGCGTGCTGCCGCTGACGGCGGACGGCGTCGAGTACGCGCTGTACGCGTCGCCCGGCGAGGAGCTGTTCCCGGACAGGGAGATCGATACGTTCACCGAGGCCTGGGGACTGCGCGTCGCGGCGACCGTGCTGCCGCGCCTGCAGGTCGGCACCTCGGTCGCCAACTACCGCCAGGAGAGGGCTCCGGACCGCAAGACGCTGTGGGGCATGGACGCGCTGTGGGCCTGGCACCGCTACGAGCTGTCCGGCGAACTCGCGTACATCACGCGTGAGCTCGGCGACGAGCGCGCCGACGAGCGCGGCCATTACCTGCAGTTCGTCGCGCCTGTGACGGAACGGGTTTATGCGGTGCTGCGCTACGAGGGCTTCCGCGCGTCGGCGACCGTCGGTGATCTGAGCCTGTACCTCGGCGGCGTGACCTGGCGGCCGCGCTCCGGCCTGGCCCTCAAGGCCGAGTACGCCCGGGCCACCGACAACGACATCGGCCTGCGCGACGGCCTGCGCGCGTCGATCGCGGTGCTGTTCTGATGCGGCGGATCGGCGTGGGGGCGCTGGCGCTGCTGCTGCTCGGCTGGATGGCCGCTGTCGGGCCGGCGCCGGCCGCCGAGGCGGCCGGCGCCGGCGTGGTCGCGGTGATCGTCCATCCGCAGACCGCGACCGGCAAGGTCGATGCGGACGCGCTGGCGCAGATCTACAAGCGCCGCCGCCTGTACTGGCGCGACGGCGCGCGCATCCAGCCGGTCAACCTGCCGGCCGACCACCCGCTGCGGCGGCGCTTCTCGCAGGCCGTGCTGCACCAGCTGCCCGAGGCGATGGACGAATACTGGAACGAACAATACTTCCATGGCGCACTGCCGCCGCACGTCCTCGCCTCGGCGGCCGGCGTGCTGCGCTTCGTCGGCGCCACCGCCGGCGCCATCGGCTACGTCGATCCGTGCACGCTCGATGACTCCGTGCGGCTGCTGATGATCATCGGCGCCGACGGGCGCGTGCTGGCTGCGGATGCGGAGCGGCGCGCACCGTGCGCGGAGCCGGCGCGGTGATGCGGCGGGTTCTGCAAGCCTCGTCTGCAAAATTTGCAGCAACTGCAGGTTCCGCCGGCTTGCGCGCTGCCGGCTGCAGTACGGCCACCGAGCCTCTGGCGGTCTGAAATCAGCGACATAGCGCAGGCGTCCCGCGTCTGGGCGGGGTCGGCATCGGACTTGCCCGTCGTGAGCATCGCCTCATGGACGGACGCCACCGATGAACGCCACGCCGCTTGCACTGCACGCCGATTCGATCGACGCAAAGGCCGCCGACACGCGCCCGCCGGGCCGCTGGGCCTGGCTGCGGCCGCTGCTGACAATGGCCGTGGTCTATCTGCTGCTGTCGGCGGCGACGCGCCTGCTGCTGTGGGTGGTGTTCGGACGCGTCGATGGGGTGAGCGCAACTGCGCTGCCGGTGATTGTCGGGCTGGGGGCGATCAACGACTTCATGCAGGCGTTGTACCTGCTGATCCCGCTGTCGCTGTTCCTGGCGCTGGCGCCGCGGCCGACGCCGCGCGCGCGCCGCCTGCTGACCGTCGGCGCGTGGCTGATGATCGCCGGCATGCTGTTCATCGGTGCCTGCGAGTACTTCTTCTTCGAGGAGTTCGATTCGCGCTTCAACCTCGTCGCGGTCGATTACCTGATCTACCCGACCGAGGTCATCGGCGACATCCGCGACGAGTATCCCGTCGTTCCGCTGCTGGCGGCGATCGCGGTGCTCGCGGCGCTGGCGACCTGGGCGCTGCGTTCGCGCCTGCACATCCACCCGCAGGCGCAGACGCCGCGCGGGCATCACCGCCTGCTGCTGCTAGCCGGCCATGCCGGCGTGGTCGCCGCGGTGACGCTGTTCTGGACCGCCGACGCGCTGGCGGTGTTCTCCAACCGCGTCGCCAACGAGCTGACCGCGAACGGCCCGGCACGCTTCTTCGCGGCGCTCAACAGCAACCACATCGACTACCCGGTGTTCTATCGCAGCGGCGACGCCACCGCGATGTTCGAGCGGCTGACTGCGGACCTGGGCCGCGGCGGCGGCAGCTTCGTCGATCTGCCCGGCGGCGACCTGACGCGCCGCTTCGACGCGAACCCGGCCGGACTGGGCAAGCTCAACGTCGTCGTTCTGGTCGAGGAGTCGCTGGGCGCGGAATACGTCGGCGCCTACGGCGACACGCGCGGGCTGACGCCGGAGTTCGACCGGCTGTCGCGCGAAGGGCTGCTGTTCACGCGCGCCTATGCCACCGGCACGCGCACCGTGCGCGGGCTCGAAGCCCTGACCGCGTCGCTGCCGCCGATCCCGAGCGAATCGATCGTCAAGCGGCCCGGCAACGAAGGCATCGCCACCTGGGGCAAGGTCATGAACCAGCTCGGCTACCAGTCGAGCTTCCTGTATGGCGGCTACGGCGCGTTCGACAACATGAACCACTACTTCGGGTCGAACGGCTTTGCGATCCTCGACCGCTCGCAGCTGCCGCCGCCGCGCTTCGCCAATATCTGGGGCGTGTCGGACGAGGACCTGCTGCATGCCGCCGTCGAGCACTTCGACCAGCGTGCCGGCGACGGCCGGCCGTTCTTCGCGGTGATCATGTCCACCTCGAACCACAAGCCGTACACCTTCCCGGACGGCGTCGAAGGCGTCCCGCCGCGCGGCGGCGGACGCAAGGCCGGCGTGCGCTACGCCGACCATGCGATCGGCGAGTTCATGCGCGCGGCGGCGACGCGGCCGTGGTTCCGCGACACGCTGTTCGTGATCGTCGCCGACCACGATGCACGCGTGTACGGCCGTGCCGACATCCCGCTCAACACCTACGAGATTCCGCTGCTGATCTACGCGCCGGCGCACATCCGGCCGGGCCGCATCGACACGCCGACCAGCCAGATCGACGTCGCGCCGACCGTGCTCGGCCTGCTCGGGCTGCCCTACGAGGCGCCGTTCTTCGGCCAGGACGTGCTGGCCTGGCCCAAGGACCAGCCGCGCACGTTGCTGTTCAACCACAACCACGACGTCGCGGTGCTGTCGGGCGATCGCCTGTGCATCCTCGGCCTGCGCAAGGAGGCACACTGCCAGCGCTACGAGCGCCTGCCCGGTGCGCCGGGGGCGCAGACGACGCGCTTCGGCACGCTCGATGACGACCCCGAGGTGATCGACCTGGCGGTGGCCTACTACCAGACCGCCTACGACCTGTTCACCCAGCGGCGCTACCGCTGAGCGGCGGGCCGGCGTCCACGGCTGACGGATATGTCGCACACGCCGATGCACGGGTGCGTAAGTCGGGCGGCGGCTCTGCTGCTCGCGGTGCTGATCTTCTCCTGCGCGCCGCTCCGCGCGCAGGCCGAAGCCGAGGCATGGCCGGTGGTGCGCGAGATCGCGTTCCGCGGCAACGACACCACGCAGCCGCAGACGATGTTGCGCGAGATCGCCATTCATGTCGGTGATCCGGCCGACCCGGAGGTGATCGAGCACAGCCGTCAGTCGATCCTCGACCTGGGGCTGTTCCGCGCCGTCGATGCAGCGCAGGAGCCGCTGGCCGACGGTGTCCGCCTGGTGTTCACCGTGAAGGAGAAGTGGTACGTGCTGCCGTATCCGCGCCTGTCCGCGAACAGCGACGGCCAGAACGCCGCCGGCGCGGAGCTGCGCTGGAACAACATCGCCGGACTCAATCACAGTCTGCGCATGCTGGTCAGCAGCGCCGACCGCCGCGACGAAGGCCGCGGCCGCCAGCTCGGCTATTTGGCGAGCTACCGCGCGCCCTTCGTGTTCGGCACGCCGTACACGCTCGGCCTGAGCGGCTCGCATGCGACGACGCCGGTCGATGACGACAGCGGGTCCACCTACGACGAGATCATCGACGAGTTTCAGGTCATGGTCAGCCGCAAGTTCGGCGCGCGCGGCGCGCCCAGCCAGGGCTGGACGGCCGGCGCCGGATTGCTGTGGCGCAGCCAGAACACGGACGGCCCTGCGGCGCCCGAGCCCTGGGGCGACACCTACGCCCTGGTGACGCAGATCGGATACCGCGACCAGCGCGACCGCGTCTATAGCCAGATCGGTACCGACTTCGGCGCGCGCTACGAGTACGCCGCCGGAAACCTGTTCTCGGATTACGGCTATTCGCGCCTGACCGGACACATCCAGTACGCCCGCCCGCTCGGCGACACGCCGCATCAGACGCTCGAGTTCGCTGCCGAGATGGGGACCGCCAACGGCGGCCGCTCCGACACGCCGCCGTACTCGCTCGGTGGAACGCAGGGCCTGCGCGGCTATGCGCGCGGCGCCTTCGAGGGCAGTGCCTACTACCTGCTCAGCGCCAGCTACCTGCGGCCGATCGGCTGGGACTGGCTGCGCTTCGTGGCGACCATCGAGGCCGGCAACGTGTACGACGAGGCCGATCAGGCCGACCTCAACGTGCGCTGGAGCCTGGGCCTGGGCCTGCGCGTGCGGGTGCCGCGGCTGGTGGGTGTCGAGATCGAGGCCGGCATCGCGCTGCCGCTTGACCACGACAGCGCGCGCTTCTACGGCTATCGCAACGGCCTTTGATCGGTTCGTCCGGTGCCGCCATCCGGCACCGCTCCTATACTGGCAGCATGGAACTGTCGGTCATCCAGCGCCTGAGCTACGCGATCCGCACGCAGCGCGTCGAGCGCGAGTTCGGCATCGACGCGCTGAGCCGTGCGCTGGAAAGCTATCTGCCCGACCGCCAGGTCGCCGAGGTACGTCGCGCCGCCGAGTTCGCCACCAGCCTGCACGAGGGGCAGCGCCGCAGCTCGGGCGAGCCTTACGTCTATCACCCGCTGGCCGTCGCGCGCACGCTCGCCGAGATGCGCCTCGACCACACGACGCTGATCGCGGCGATCCTGCACGATGTCATCGAGGACACCGGCGTGTCCAAGGAGTCACTCGCGCTGGAGTTCGGGCAGGAGGTGGCGGACCTGGTGGATGGCGTCAGCAAGGTCACGCGCATCGAGGGGCATACCCGGGCCGAGATGCAGGCGCAGAGTTTCCGCAAGCTGCTGCTGGCGATGACCCAGGACCTGCGCGTGATCCTGATCAAGCTCGCCGACCGCCTGCACAACATGCGCACGCTCGGCGCGGTGTCGGTGGAGAAGCGGCGCCGCATCGCCCGCGAGACCCTGGAGATCTACGCGCCGATCGCGCAGCGCCTGGGCATCTATTTCATCCGCACCGAGCTGGAGGACCTGGCCTTCGCGGCGCTGTATCCGAAGCGCTACGCGGTGCTGCAGCAGACCGTCAACGCGCAGCTCGGCGACACCAAGAAGGTGATCCGCGAGGTCGAGCAGAAGCTGTCGACGACCCTGCGCGAGGAAGGCATCGGCGCCAGCGTGGTCGGCCGGCAGAAGAACGTGTACGGCATCTACCAGAAGATGCTGCGCAAGAAGCTCAAGCTGCTCAAGGTCATGGACCTGCTCGGCTTCCGCGTGATCGTGTCCAAGGTCGATGACTGCTACCGGGCGCTCGGCGTCGTGCATCACGTGTACAAGCCGGTGCCCGGCGAGTTCGACGACTACATCGCCAACCCGAAGACCAACGGCTACCAGTCGCTGCACACCGCGTGCATCGGCCCGAGCGGACACAAGATCGAGGTGCAGATCCGCACGCGCGACATGCATCACGTCGCCGAGAGCGGCATCGCCGCGCACTGGCAGTACAAGCAGGGTGCCCGCGACGGCAGCAGCGCGCCGCAGGCGCGGGCGCGCGAGTGGGTCGCCGGTCTGTTCGACGACTTCGGCGCGGCCAGCCCGATGGACTTCATCGAGAACGTCAAGGTCGATCTGTATCCCGACGAGGTCTATGTGTTCACGCCCAAGGGCGAGATCCGGCGCCTGCCCAAGGGTTCGACACCGGTCGATCTGGCCTACGCGGTGCACTCGGAACTCGGCGACCGCTGCGTGTCGGCGCGCCTCGACGGCCAGCTCGTGCCGCTGAGCACGGTGCTCGGCAACGGCCAGACCGTCGAGATCATCACCGCGCGGCGCGCGCGTCCCAACGCCGCGTGGCTGAACTTCGTCAAGACCGCGAAGGCGCGTTCGGCGATCCGCAACTACCTGCGCACGCAGCACGAGGACGAGGCGGTGCGTCTGGGCCGGCGTCTGCTCGAGATCGCGCTGCGCGAGCTGTCGGTGCCAGCGACGGTGCTCAAGGATGAAGCGCAGCTCGTTCCGGTCCTGCAGGCCTACAAGCTCGCCGACGTCGAGGAGCTCTTTGCGGCGATCGGCTCGGGCCAGCGCCTGGCCGCGCTGGTGGCGCGTCACTTCCTGCCCAAGGGAGCAAGCGACCCGAAGGAGGGACAGGCCGCCGCGCTGGCGATCGAGGGTACCGAGGGGCTGATCCTCGACTATGCGCGCTGCTGCTACCCGCTGCCCGGCGACGACATCCGCGGTCATGTCAGCGTCGGCCGTGGCATCGTCGTGCACCGCATCGAGTGCAAGCATGCCAAGGGCCGCGCGCAGGACTGGATCCCGCTGACCTGGTCGGACAAGGTGCAGGGCGATTTCCTCGCCGAGCTGCGCATCAACGGCTACAACAAGCGTGGCCTGCTGGCACGCATCACCGCCGAGATCGCCAACGCCGAGTCGTCGATCGAGAACGTGCAGATGCCGGACCGCGCAGGCGGCGAGGCGGTCGAGATGCGCTTCCTGATCACCGTGCGCGACCGCGTGCACCTGGCGCGCGTGCTGCGCCGCCTGCGCCGCATCGACGGCATCGAGCGCGTCTGGCGGGCGTAGCACACCGAAGAAGCGCGTGCAGGCCGCGGCTCGCCGGTTGCAGGACGGCGTGCTTTTCCGCAACCTGCGGCCTGCAATCCGCAACGGCTGACCGACAGACCCATGACCCGCAAGATCATCTCCACCGACCGGGCGCCCGCGGCGATCGGCACCTATTCGCAGGCGGTGGCCTGCGGCAATACCGTGTACCTGTCCGGCCAGATCCCGCTCGATCCGCAGACGATGACGCTGGTCAACGCGACGATCGAGGACGAGATCCACCAGGTGTTCCGCAACCTGCGCGCGGTCTGCGAGGCGGCCGGCGGGTCGCTGGCCGGCATCGCCAAGCTCAATGTCTTCCTGACCGACCTCGGCCACTTCGCCAGGGTCAACGAGATCATGGCGCAGTACTTCCAGGCGCCGTATCCGGCGCGTGCCGCGATCGGCGTCGCCAGCCTGCCGCGCGGCGCGCGCATCGAGGCCGACGGAATCCTGGTGCTTGGCTGAGCGGCGCGCCGCGCGCGGCGGCGTGCGGCCGCCGCTGACGCTCGATACCGAGATCACTTATCTCAAGGGCGCCGGTCCCGCGGTCGCGCAGCGCCTGCGCGCGCTGGACCTGCGCGTCGCGCGCGATCTGCTGTTCCATCTGCCGCAGCGCTACGAGGATCGCCGCGCGCACGTGCCGCTGGCGCGGCTGCGGCCGGACCAGGACGCGCTGGTGCGCGGACGCATCGCCGCGGCCGACGTGCGCTTCGGCGGCCGCCGCACGCTGCGCGTGGTCATCGACGATGGCACCGGCGGGCTGCTGCTGCGCTTCTTCCATTTCAACGAGGCGCAGAAGCAGGGGCTCGCGGTCGGCCGCTGGGTGCAGGCCTATGGCACGGTGCGCGCCGGCACCGCAGGTCCGGAAATGGTGCATCCCCAGTACCGCGTCGCCGATGCGGCCGAGGACTTGCAGCCGGACGCACACCTCGCCCCGGTCTATCCGCTGACTGCGGGCATCACGCAGCAGCGCCTGCGCGGCCTGATCGACCAGGTGCTGCAGATCGCGGCATCCGATGCCGAACTGCACACCGGACTGCCGGGCCTTGCCGCGCCGGATACGCTCGCCGCATTGCACCTGATCCACCATCCGCGGACCGATGCCGACGCCGCGGCGCTGCTGGAACACCGGCACGGCGCGCAGCAGCGCCTGATCCGCGAGGAACTGCTCGCACACCAGCTCGGCATGCGCATCCTGCGCGGCCGGCTCAAGTCCAAACCCGCAGCGGCGCTGCCTGGCGCCGCGCAGGCGATGGACGAGCTCATCGAAGCGCTGCCGTTCGCGCCGACCGGCGCGCAGCGGCGCGTGCTCGCCGAGGTGGCGCGGGATCTCGCCGGCGCGCGGCCGATGCTGCGGCTGGTGCAGGGCGACGTCGGCAGCGGCAAGACGGTGATCGCCGCCGCGGCGCTGCTCGCGGCGTATCGCGCCGGCCACCAGGCGGCGATGGTCGCGCCGACCGAACTGCTCGCCGAGCAGCATTTCCGCACGATCACGGCGTGGTGCGCGCCGCTGGACATCACGCCGCTGTTCCTCGCCAACCGGGTGAAGAAAGCCGAGCGCGAGCGCGTGCTCGCGGCACTGGCCGCGCCGCAGCCGGCGATCGCCATCGGCACGCACGCGCTGCTGCAGGACCCGGTCGTCTATGCGCGGCTCGCGCTGGCCGTCGTCGATGAACAGCACCGCTTCGGCGTGCAGCAGCGCCTGGCCTTGCGCGACAAGGCCGGCCGGCTCGCGCCGCACCAGCTGATCATGTCGGCGACGCCGATTCCGCGCACGCTGGCGCAGACGCTCTACGCCGATCTGGACGTCTCGGTGATCGATGAACTGCCGCCGGGCCGCACGCCGGTGGTGACGGTCGCACTGTCCAACGCCCGCCGCGACGAGGTGCTCGCGCGGATCAAGGCGGCCTGCGGCGGCGGCCGCCAGGTGTACTGGGTGTGCACGCTGATCGAGGAGTCGGAGGAACTCGACGCCGAGGCCGCCGAGGCGACCGCCGCGCGCCTGCGGGCCGAGCTGCCGGAGCTGCGCATCGGCCTCGTGCACGGGCGTCTGAAGGCCGACGAGAAAGATGCGCAGATGCGCGCGTTCAAGGACGGCCTGACCCAGGTGCTGGTGGCGACGACGGTGATTGAGGTCGGCGTCGATGTGCCCAACGCCAGCATCATGATCATCGAGAACGCCGAGCGCCTGGGCCTGTCGCAGCTGCACCAGCTGCGCGGCCGCGTCGGCAGGGGCAGCCGCGAGAGCCAGTGCGTGCTGCTCTACCAGCCGCCGCTGGGCGACCTCGCCCGCGCGCGGCTGGAGACGCTGCGCTCGACGACGGACGGCTTCGCGATCGCGCAGCGCGATCTCGAACTGCGCGGTCCCGGTGAATTGCTCGGTCGTCGCCAGACCGGTGACATCGGCATGAAGCTCGCCGACCCGGTGCGGGATGCCGCGCTGATTCCCGGATTGCAGAAACTGGCCGACGACTGGCTCGCGCGCGAGCCCGCGTTGGCGCAGCTGCTGATCCGACGCTGGGTCGGCGATCCCGAGCGTTACGCCCAGGTGTGAGCGCAGTGCACGCGACACTGGCGGCTGAACTCGTCACGGAGAGGCACTAAGCTTGCGCGCCATGACGACTCCGCTCCCCGGAAAATTCCGCGATTACCTGTTGTTGATGCGGCTCGACCGGCCGATCGGCATCTATCTGCTGCTGTGGCCGACACTGTGGGGGCTGTGGTTCGCGGCGCACGGCCTGCCGGACCTGCACGTGCTGCTGGTGTTTGTCGCCGGCACGGCGCTGATGCGCTCGGCCGGCTGCGCGATCAACGATTTCGCCGATCGCGACTTCGATCCGCACGTCGCGCGCACGAAGGACAGGCCGCTCGCCGCCGGGCGGGTGAAGCCGGACGAGGCGGTGCGGCTGTTTGTCGCGGTGTCGCTGATCGCGTTCGGGCTGCTGACCTCGCTGAAGAACACGCTGGCGATCGCGCTGGCGGTGCCGGCGGTGATCCTCGCTGCGGGATATCCGTTCATGAAGCGCTTCATCAGCATGCCGCAGGCGGTGCTGGGCCTGGCGTTCTCCTGGGGCATCCCGATGGCCTACGCCGCCGTGCGGCACGCGGTCGCGTGGACCGAGGTGTTGCCGCTGATGGTCGCCAACGTCTGCTGGGTCATCGCCTACGACACCTGGTACGCGATGGTCGATCGCGCGGACGATCTGAGGATCGGCGTGAAGTCCTCGGCGATCCTGTTCGGTCGCCACGACCGGCTGGCGATCGCGCTGCTGCAGGCGACCGCGCTGATTGCCCTGATCTGGCTCGGCACCGAAACCGGCCGCGGCGAGTGGTACTACGGCGGCATCGCCGTCGCCGCCTGGCTCGCGGTCTATCAGCAGTGGATCACGCGCGGCCGCGAGCCCGCGGCCTGCTTTCGCGCGTTCCTGCACAACAACTGGTTCGGGCTGGCGATCTTCGCCGGCCTGGCGCTGGACTACGCTCTCTAGTCCGGGCTGTGCCCGGGCTACCACTCACCCCGCCGCCACGCGCAGCAGCTGCCCGCACAGCCACGCGCCATAGGTGCCGAGCGCGTAGCCGAGCACCGCGAGCAGCACGCCGACCGGCGCCAGCGACGGATGAAACGCGCTGGCGACGACCGGCGCGCTGGCCGCGCCGCCGATGTTGGCCTGGCTGCCGATCGCCATGTAGAACACCGGTGCTTTCAGCAGGCGCGCGACGATCAGCAGCAGCGCCGCATGGAACGCGATCCAGGTCAGGCCGACGCCGAACAGGCCGGGGTTGCTGAACACCGCGCGCAGGTCCATGTGCATGCCGATGCTGGCGACGAGCACGTACAGCATCGCGCTGCCGATCTTCGATGCACCGGGTCCTTCGAGCAGGCGCGCGCGGGTGAACGACAGCAGCAGGCCGAAAGTCGTCGCCAGCACGACGATCCAGAAGAAGCTGCTCGACAGGCTCAGGCGCTGCGCCCACGCGCCCTGCGCGTCGAAGTAGGCGGCGAGCGGTGTCGCCAGCGCGTGCGCGAGTCCGGTGCAGCCGAAGCCGATCGCCAGCATGAACATCAGGTCGGGTAGTGCGGGAATGCGCGCGTGCTCGGCCTCGAAGCGCTGCATGCGCCGGCGCAGTTCGATCAGCGCCGCGGTATCGGCGCCGCGGCGCGCGTCGATGGTCTCGGCGCGTCCGGCGAGGAACAGCAGCACCGCCATCCAGATATTGGCGACGATCACATCGACCGCGACCATCATGCCGAACAGGTCGTTGCCGATCGCGAACACCTCCTTCATCGCCGCCTGGTTGGCGCCGCCGCCGATCCAGCTGCCGGCGATCGCGGTCATGCCGCGCCAGACCTCGCCCTCGACGATGGCCGGGTCGATCGCGTGCCAGACCAGCAGCGCCAGCGGGCCGCCGAGAATGACGCCGGCGGTGCCGGTCAGGAACAGGATCAGCGCCTTGGGCCCGAGCCTCAGGATCGCCTTGAGATCGATCGACAGCGTCAGCAGCACCAGCGTCGCCGGCAGCAGGTAGCGCGACGCCACCGGGTAGAGCTGCGAGTGCTCGCCGTCGATCACGCCCAGCGAGTTGAACAGTGCCGGCAGGAAATAGCACAGCAGCAGCGCCGGCACGACGCCGTAGAACCTGCGCCAGAACGGATGCGGACTCGACGAGGTCCAGAACACCGCGCCGAGCAGCAGGCTCAGCAGGCCGAGCACGACGGCGTCGTTGGTGATCAGCGGCGCAGGGCTCATGGTGTGCGCGCCGCAGCCCAGGCTTCGATGCGCGCAGCGCCGGCGATGCGGCAGGCGCGGGCGAGTTCGTCGAGGGTCGCGCCGGTGGTCATGACATCGTCGAGCAGCGCGACGTGCTGGCCGCGGAGATCGGCGCGCAGCGCGAAGGCGTCGCGCATGTTGCGGCGCCGCGCCGCGGCGCTCTGGCCGATCTGGTCCTCGGTCGCGCGCACGCGCTCGGCGGCGGACGCACCGACCGGGATCCCTAAGCGCCGTCCGACGATGCGCGCGATCTCCAGCGCCTGGTTGTAGCCGCGGCTGCGCAGGCGGCGGCGGTGCAGCGGCACCGGAATCAGCAGCTGCGGCAGCGGCCCTGCGCGCCGGGTCAGCCGCGCGGCCATCAGCTCGCCGAGCAGCCGCGCCTGCGCGAAGTCGGCGCGGTACTTGAGGGCGTGGACGAAATGCTGCACCGGCGCCTCCAGCCGGAACGCGGCCCAGGCCCCGTCGAACTGCGGCGGGCGCTGCAGGCAGTGCGGGCATGCGCCGGGTGCGTTCATGGGGCGGGCACAGCGCGCGCAGGCGCTGTCGTTCCACGGCAGGTCGGCCGTGCAGGCCGCGCACAACTGCCCGGTGACGAGCGCCGCGCCACAGGCGCGGCAGCGAGACGGAAGGACCAGGCCCAGCGACTTGTCAACCAGTTCGCCCATACGATGGTTGACAATGCTTCGAGCGCCACGAAAGACTGCGCGCGTCCGAGGCCATGCACCGTCGTGTTCTTGGATTGCCTTGTCTGCCATTAGTCAATCATTCATCACGGACCCGTTAGGTCCGTACAAGCCGGGGATCGCCATGCTGCCTGCCGAGCCGCGCCACGACTGGACCCGCGACGAAGTCGAGGCCCTGTTCCGCCTGCCGTTCAACGACCTGCTGTTCCGTGCGCAGTCCGTGCATCGCCGGCACTTTGAGCCGAACCGCGTGCAGCTGTCCACGCTGCTGTCGATCAAGACCGGCGCCTGCCCGGAGGACTGCGCCTACTGCCCGCAGTCGGTGCGCTACGACACCGGGCTGAAAAAGGAGGCGCTGATCGAGATCGAGGCCGTCGTCGCGGCCGCGCGCGAGGCGAAGGCCAATGGCGCGACGCGCTTCTGCATGGGCGCGGCCTGGCGCTCGCCCAAGGACCGCGACCTGGACAAGGTCGAGGCGATGGTGCGCGAAGTGAAATCTCTGGGCCTGGAAACCTGCGTGACCCTGGGCATGCTCAAGCACGAACAGGCCGAGCGCCTCGCCGGCGCCGGGCTCGACTACTACAACCACAATCTCGACACCTCGCCGGAGTACTACGGCCGGATCATCACCACGCGCACCTACGAGGACCGCCTGAACACGCTCGCCAATGTGCGCGACGCCGGCATCAAGGTCTGTTGTGGCGGCATCGTCGGCATGGGGGAAGGCCCCGCCGATCGTGCCGAGCTGCTGCGCCAGCTGGCGATACTGAACCCGCACCCGGAATCCGTGCCGATCAACAACCTCGTGCAGGTTGAGAACACGCCGCTGCACGGCACCGAGGAGCTCGACCCGATCGAATTCGTGCGCACCATTGCCGTCGCGCGCATCCTGATGCCGAAGTCGTACGTGCGCCTGTCCGCCGGACGCACCAGTATGTCCGACGAGATGCAGGCGCTGTGCTTCTTCGCCGGCGCCAACTCCATCTTCTACGGCGACCGCCTGCTGACCACCGAGAATCCGCAGAACGCCAAGGACCGCGCGCTGTTCGCGCGCCTGGGGATTCAGCCGGACGGCCGGCAATCGGGCATCGGGGATCGGGAATCGTCCTCCGTGTCCAGCCGCGAGAACGGGTGCACGGCACTGGCATGAGGGTGCTGGAGCGGCGTCTGGCGCAGCAGCTCGACCAGATCCGTGCCGCCGACCTGTACCGCGTGCGCCGCGTCATCGACGGCGCGCACGGCACGCGGATCCGCGTCGATGGCAGGGACTGCGTCAACTTCTGCAGCAACGACTATCTCGGGCTCGCGTCCGATCCGCGTATCGCCGCGGCGGCACAGCGCGCTCTGGGTGAATCGGGCACCGGCAGCGGCGCGGCGGCGCTGGTGTCGGGCTACAACCGCGAGCACCGCGCACTCGAAGAGGAACTCGCCGCGTGCCTGCAGCGTCCGCGCGCCTTGCTGTTCTCGACCGGCTGGGCTGCGAACCTGGGCGTGCTGCGCGCACTGCTGAACAAGGGCGACGTGCTGGTCGCCGACGAGCTCAACCACGCCTCGCTGATCGACGGCGGCCGCCTGTCCGGCGCGCACTACGTCAGGGTGAAACACGCTGATGTGGGCGCCTATCGCTGCGCGCTCGACGACTCGACCGACGATTCCCGGCTCCCGATTCCCGATGCCCGTCTTCGGCTGGTGGTCACCGACGGCGTGTTCTCGATGGACGGTGACCTCGCGCCGCTGCCCGAGCTGTCGCGCCTGTGCGCCGAACACGGCGCGGCGCTGATGGTGGACGACGCCCACGGGTTCGGTGTGCTGGGATCGAACGGTCGCGGCACGGTCGAGCATCTCGCCACGCAGGCGCCCGACATCCATGTCGCCACGCTCGGCAAGTCGCTGGGCTGCGCCGGTGCCTTCGTCGCCGGCAGCGAGGACCTGATCGAGTACCTGATTCAGCGCGCGCGCAGCTGGGTGTTCTCGACCGCGCCGCCGCCGGCGATTGCCGCGGCCGCGCGCGCGGCGCTGCGCATCGTCGCCGGAGCGGAGGGTGCAGAACGGCGCGATAGGCTGCGCGCCAACATCCAACGATTCCGGCGGGGCACGCAGCAGCTCGGCATTGCGCTGGCCGCCGACGACTCCGGATCCGCGATGGCCGAGTCCCGGTTTCTCGTTCCGATCCAGCCGCTGCTGATCGGCGCCGAGGCACCGACGCTGGCGGTGTCGAAAGCCCTGCTCGACGCCGGCCTGTGGGTCGCCGCGATCCGGCCGCCGACGGTGCCGCGCGGCACCTCGCGCCTGCGCATCACCCTGTCCGCGGCGCATACGGACGCGCAGATCGACCGGCTGGTCGAGGCGCTCGGTGCGACACTGCGCGACCGCTGACATGCACACGATCTTCATCACCGGCACCGACACCGGCGTGGGCAAGACGCGCGTCGCCTGTGCCTTGCTGCGCCGTGCCCGCGACCGCGGCCTGCGTGCGGCCGGCTTCAAGCCGGTCGCTTCGGGCAGCGAGCACACGCCGGCCGGACTGCGCAACGAGGACGCACAGGCGCTGCTCGCCGAGTCGGCGCCGGGTCTCGACTACGACGCGGTCAATCCGGTCACGCTCGAGCCGGCGATCGCGCCGCACCTCGCGGCGCGCGCGGCCGGTGTCGCGATCGATCCGCTCCGGCTCGACCGAGCCTACGAGTGTCTCGCCGCGCAGCACGAGCGCATCGTCGTCGAGGGCGCCGGGGGCTGGCGCGTGCCGCTGAATGATCGGACCGGTTTCGACGACTGGGTCGCGGCGCGGCGCTGGCCGGTGGTGCTGGTCGTCGGCATGCGCCTGGGCTGCATCAACCACGCGCTGCTGACCGCCGAGGCGGTGTCGCGCCGCACGCCGTTCGCCGGCTGGGTGGCGAACCTGCTGCCGCCCGGTCAGCCACACTGGGAGGAAAACGTCGAGACGCTGCGCCAGCGCATCGATGCGCCGCTGCTCGGCATCGTGCCGATGCACGCGTCCGTGGATGTGGCCGCCACGCAGCTGCGCTGGCCGGACGAAACCGCAGCTACTCCGTAGCGCGCTGCGGGATGAGCGCGAACTGCTCGCGCCGGTAGCCGGCCGCTTCGAGGCGCGCGAACAGCGCGTCCAGCGTCGCCGGATCGATCTGCGGACTGCGTGCGTAGATCCAGCCGTAGTCGCGGCTCGGATCGCCGATCAGCGCGTGCCGGTAGTCCGCATCGACGTACAGGATGTGGAACGACGCCCAGAACGGCCAGAAGAACTGCGCGCGCCAATGGGCGTTGCTCGCGGTATCGACGATCTCGGCGACACCGCGGCTCTGTTCGAGCGGTGCGTCCAGGCTGCCGTCGCGCGCGAAGTAGAAGTCGTCGATGCGGCTATCCGCACGGGGCCGGTATTCGACATAGCTGCCGACCTTGCCGCGTTCGAAGAAGTACGGAACGTTGGCGACGATGTACCAGCGGCCGAGGAAACGCTCGCGTTCGACGGCCGGGTCAGGCACCGGCAGCGGCGTCTTCGGCACGCTCGCGCAGGCACTCAGCAGCAGGATTCCGACCACAACGACGAGCGTGCGCATCGACGGGCTCCATCCGATTCAGTGCGGACGCGTCGGGTTCCAGAGTTCATCCAGCCTCTGGTCGCGGCCGCAGCTCCAGCGATAGTAGCGATAACGCACCGGATTCTTCCTGTAATAGTCCTGGTGGTAGTCCTCGGCTGGCCAGAAGCGTGTCGCGGCGACGATCTCGGTGACGATCGGCCCACGGTCCGGGAACTGTTTCTGCAGCGCGTCGCGGCTGCGCTCGGCGGCACGGCGCTGCGCATCGTCGTGCACGAAGATCGCGGTGCGATACTGCGAACCGTGATCGCAGAACTGTGCGGCGGGCGTGTACGGATCGACGCTGTGCCAGTAGATGTCGAGCAGCTGTTCGTAGCTGACGAGCGCCGGATCGAAGCGCACCTCGACCGCTTCGGCATGGCCGGTGCCGCCGGCCGAGACCTGCTGATAACTGGGATGCTCGACGCGGCCGCCGGTGTAGCCGGACACGACCGAGATCACGCCCGGCACCTTTTCGAAGTCCGATTCCGTGCACCAGAAGCAGCCGCCGGCGAAGGTGGCGACCGACTCGGCCGCGCGCGCAGCGGTGGACAGACACAGCGTCATTGCCGCGAAGGCGGTCATCCAGAGCGCGCGCCAGGGACCGGCTGCCCGCCGCAGCCTGCCCCCGGGTGCCGCAGTCGGGGGCGGGCATGACGGCAGACGAACCGCTCGCGGCAGGCTCATGAACGCAGCTCCGGCAGGACTTCGGCGGCCGGCACGAAGCGCAGCGCCAGGCCGTTGTTGCAGTAGCGCTTGCCGGTCGGCTGCGGGCCGTCGTCGAACACGTGTCCCTGATGGCCGCCGCAGCGGCTGCAGTGGTACTCGGTGCGCGGGTAGATCAGCCGGAAATCGGTCTTGGTGGCCACCGCATCGGGCAGCGCCGCCCAGAAGCTCGGCCAGCCGGTGCCGGAGTCGTACTTGGCGTCCGAGCTGAACAGGGGCTGGTGGCAGGCGGCGCAGATGAACGTGCCTGCGCGCTTCTCGCCGTTGAGCGGGCTGCTGAACGCGCGCTCGGTGTCCTCCTCGAATAGCACGCGCCAGGCCGCGGCTTCGAGCAGCGGCCGCCAGTGGCTGGCGGGCAGGTTCAGCGTGCCGAGCCTGCGCTCCGCCGCCTGCGCTGTGCGGCCGGCGGCCAGCAGGATGCCGGCCGCACCGGCGCCGAAGCTGAGAAGCAGAGTGCGACGGTTCATGGGCTCGACTCCTGGAGATGACGCCTCTTACCTTACGCCGCCGGAGGGTCGGCGGATGCGATGGCGCGCCGTGCCTTGACCCCGATCATGGTCCTGCGCGATTTTCTTCCCCGGACCTATGCTCTACAATTCCGCCGCTTCCGGGATCCCCATCGCCCCGCCTGTCGAAACCCGGCTCGTGATCGGCCCCAACGCTTCCCTCGATGCGAGGCAGGCGTGGCTGTTCATGGGCCTGAGCGCGTCTGTGGGGCTGGGCATCGGGATCTGGATGGCGCTGCTCGGCTTCTGGCCGGTGCTCCCCTTTGCGGGACTGGAGCTCGCGGCACTCGGGGCAGCGGTGTATGTGTCGGTGCGGCGCAACGCATACCGGGAGGTGTTGGTGTTCGAGGCGCGGCAGCTGCGGGTCGAGTTCGGGGTGATCGGGCGCGGCGCCGGTACGGTGATCCGGCTGTCGCGGCCGCTGACGCGCGTGCTCCTGGAGCCGGGCGCGCACCGGCACGATCCGACCCGGCTGACGCTGAGCTGCGGCGGGCAACGGGTGCGGATCGGTGCCTGCTTGACCGACGCGGAGCGCGGGCGGCTCGCCGCCCGGCTGAAACAGTTGCTGACGCCGGCGTGGAGTGCAACGCCGGCGGGAGCGGGCACGGGGCCCGCGCACGAATTGCCTTTGGGAGAGTGATGATGTCGAGACAGGGTTGGCGAACGCGGCAGCTGGCGCGTGCGGTGGCGGGTGCGGGTCTGGCGCTCGCGTCGCTCGCGGCGTCCGCGTACACCGAGACCAGCGGCGGCTACAACGTGCCGACCGGCGTGACCGAGATCAGCCGCGAGGTCCATGGCCTGCACATGGCGATCTTCTGGGTGTGCGTGGTCATCGGCATCGTCGTCTTCGGCGCGATGATCTGGTCGATCATCTTCCACCGCCGTTCGAAGCATCCCAAGCCCGCCGACTTCCACGAATCGACCACGGTCGAGATCATCTGGACGGCGATTCCGTTCGTGATCCTGATCGCCATCGCGGTGCCGGCGGCGGCGACGCTGATCAAGATGGAAGACACGCGCAACGCCGACCTGTCGGTCAAGATCACCGGCTACCAGTGGAAGTGGCACTACGACTACCTGGGCGAGAACGTCAGCTTCTTCTCGACGCTGTCGGCCGAGTCGAACAGGGCGCGCCAGCTCAAGTCCGGCATCGACGTCAACGCGGTGCCCAACTACCTCGTCGATGTCGATCAGCCGCTGGTCGTGCCGGTCGGCAAGAAGGTGCGCTTCCTGATCACCTCCAACGACGTCATCCACGCCTGGTGGGTGCCGGAGATCGCCGTGAAGAAGGACGCGATTCCCGGCTATGTCAACGAGATCTGGACGCGCATCGAGCACCCAGGCACCTATCGCGGCGTCTGCGCGGAGCTGTGCGGCCGTGACCACGGCTACATGCCGATCGTGGTCCGCGCGCTGCCGGAGGCCGAATACAAGGCCTGGCTGACCAAGGCCAAGGGTGGCGTCGTCGCCGCTGCGCCGGCCGTGGCGGTGACCGACGTGCCGGCCGATGCCGCGCCGGCCGCGGCCCCGACCGCCGCGCCCGCGCCGGCCGCCCAGGAAGTCGCCGCGGCCGCTGCGCCGGCGGCAGCGCCCGCCGCGTCGTCGAAGGATGACCTGATGAAGCAGGGCGAGGCGGTGTTCAAGGCCAACTGCATGGCCTGCCACCAGGCCAACGGAACGGGCCTGCCGCCGAACTTCCCGTCGCTGGTCGGCAGCGCGGTGGTCAAGGGACCGGCCGAAGCCCAGATCGCCCAGGTCATCAACGGCAAGAACCTGATGCCGCCGTTCAAGCAGCTGTCCGACGCCGACATCGCCGCCGTCGTCACCTACACCCGCAATGCCTGGGGCAACAGCAGCGGCGTCGTGGCGCCGTCCCAGGTCGCCGCGCAGCGCTAAGCGCACGTTTTACGGAGTTTCGCCATGGCTCAACACGACACGCACGCCGATCACACCCACGACGACCACCATGGTCCCGACAAGGGGATCATGCGCTGGATCAAGACGACCAATCACAAGGATCTGGGCACGCTCTATCTGTTCTTCGCGTTCACGATGTTCTTCATCGGCGGCCTGATGTCGCTGGTGATCCGCGCCGAGCTGTTCCACCCGGGCCTGCAGTTCGTCGATCCGGAGTTCTTCAACCAGATGACGACGATGCACGCGCTGGTGATGATCTTCGGCGGTGTCATGCCGGCCTTCGTCGGCCTGGCGAACTGGATGGTGCCGATGATGATCGGCTGCTCCGACCTGGCGCTGCCGCGCGTCAACAACTGGGGCTTCTGGATCCTGCCGTTCGCGTTCAGCCTGCTGCTGTCGACGCTGTTCATGGACGGCGGCGCGCCGGCCGGCGGCTGGACCATGTATCCGCCGCTGGTGCTGCAGACCGGCAACGCCTTCCCGTTCCTGATCTTCGCGGTGCACCTGATGGGTATCTCGTCGATCACCGGCGCGATCAACGTCGTGGTCACGATCCTGAACATGCGTGCGCCGGGTATGACGCTGCTGAAGATGCCGCTGTTCGTGTGGACCTGGCTGATCACCGCCTACCTGCTGATCGCGGTGATGCCGGTGCTCGCCGGCGCGGTGACGATGCTGCTGACCGACAAGTACTTCGGCACCTCGTTCTTCACCGCTTCCGGTGGCGGCGACCCGGTGATGTTCCAGCACATCTTCTGGTTCTTCGGTCACCCCGAGGTCTACATCATGATCCTGCCGGCGTTCGGCATCGTCAGCACGATCATCCCGACCTTCGCGCGCAAGGCCCTGTTCGGCTACGACTCGATGGTCTATGCCACCGCCTCGATCGCGTTCCTGAGCTTCATCGTCTGGGCGCACCACATGTTCACCGTCGGCATGCCGCTGGCCGGCGAGCTGTTCTTCATGTTCGCGACGATGCTGATCGCCGTGCCGACCGGCGTGAAGGTGTTCAACTGGGTCGCGACGATGTGGAAGGGTTCGATGACCTTCGAGACGCCGATGCTGTTCGCGCTCGGCTTCGTGTTCCTGTTCACGATCGGCGGCTTCTCCGGCCTGATGCTGGCGATCACGCCGGTGGACTTCCAGTACCACGACACCTACTTCGTCGTTGCGCACTTCCACTACGTGCTGGTGCCGGGCGCGGTGTTCTCGATCATCGCCGCCGTGTACTACTGGATCCCGAAGTGGACCGGCCGCATGTACAACGAGTTCTGGGGCAAGACGCACTTCTGGCTGTCGGCGATCTTCATCAACCTGACGTTCTTCCCGCAGCACTTCGCCGGCCTCGCCGGCATGCAGCGGCGCGTGCCGGACTACGCGGTGCAGTTCACCGACTGGAACGTGATGTCGTCGATCGGCGCGTTCGGCTTCTTCGTCAGCCAGTTCATCTTCATCTTCAACATGCTGGCGAGCTGCTTCGGCTGGTTCGGCCGCAAGCAGGGCCTGCCGGACCGCGTCTGGGAAGGCGCGCACGGCCTGGAGTGGACCGTGCCGTCACCAGCGCCGTACCACACCTTCGAGGATCCGCCGCAGATCGCCGACGCCGAGCTGACCGCGGTCCACGACGAGTCGGACGCGCTCGATCACCACAAGCTGGCCTGAGTCCGTGGCGAGGGGACTGACGATGGCAACGGATGAACAGCGGCGCCGCACGCGCAACCTGCTGCTGTTCGCCGTGCATGTCGGCCTCGCGCTGGCGATCCTCGGCTGGTTCGTCTGGTCGGTGACGCACAAGTGAGCGTCGCCGCGCGCCGTCGCCACTCGCTGCGCCTGCTGGCGGTGACCGCCGGCATGTTCGGTTTCGGCTTCGCGCTGGTGCCGCTCTACAACATGCTGTGCGACGCGATCGGACTCAACGGCAAGGTCGAGATGCGTGCCGCCCAGGCCGCCGCGATGCCGGATCTGGACCGTACCGTGACCGTGGAGTTTCTGACCACGGTCAACGGCGGGCGGCCGTGGAAGTTCCACGCCGAGCAGCCGAGCATCGAGGTGCATCCGGGCCAGCTGTACACGGTGAACTTCTCGGTGACCAACACCGAGGACCACGCCATCGTCGCGCAGGCGGTGCCGCAGGTCACGCCGTGGGAAGCCGCCAAGCATCTGAAGAAGACCGAATGCTTCTGCTTCAACAACCAGCCGTTCACGGCGGGCGAGCAGAAGACGATGCCGGTGGTGTTCATGCTGGATCCCGAGTTGCCCAGGCACGTTGACCGGGTGACGATGCTGTACACGTTCTTCGACGTCACCGACGTCGCCATGAAGCAGAATTGAGAGAACCTTAGGAGCTGAACATGGGGAGCCCCGCCGCTCACGATTCGCAACGCTACTTCGTCCCGGCGCCGAGCGCCTGGCCGTTCATGCTGACGGTCGGCCTGGCCGCGCTGGTGATCGGCGTCGCCGGCTACCTGGAGCACTCGCACGTGGGCCCGGTGCCGATCTGGCTGGGCGTCGGCCTGTCCGTGTACATCATCTTCCGCTGGTTCCAGGGTGTCGCGCGCGAGAGCGAGACCGGCCAGTACAGCGCGCAGGTCGATCGCACCTACCGCTGGGGCATGTCCTGGTTCATCTTTTCCGAAGTGATGTTCTTCGGCGCGTTCTTCGGTGCGCTGTTCTACGCGCGCAGCCTGTCGCTGCCGTGGCTGGGCGGCGAAGGGGCGAAGCTGGCCACGCACGTGACCCTGTGGCCCGGTTTCGAGGCGGTGTGGCCGTCCAACGGTCCCGCCAACCTCGGCGGTGAGTTCCAGACGATTCCGGCTTTCGACGTCCCGCTGCTCAACACCATCATCCTGCTGACCTCGGGCTTCACGATCACGATGGCGCACCACGCGCTGAAGGCCGGCAAGCGCACTGCGTGCATCCTCTGGATGTGGGCCACGGTCGCGCTCGGTGCCTCGTTCCTCTATTTCCAGGCTGCGGAGTACATCCACGCCTACCACGAGCTGAACCTGACGCTGCACTCCGGCATCTACGGCTCGACCTTCTTCATGCTGACCGGCTTCCACGGCATGCACGTGACGCTGGGCACGATCATGCTGCTGGTCATCACGCTGCGTCTGATGGCCGGCCATTTCAAGCCGGATTCGCACTTCGGCTTCGAAGGCGTGGCCTGGTACTGGCACTTCGTGGACGTGGTCTGGATCGGGCTGTTCATCGTCGTGTACTGGTTGTAGCGCGCGTCCGGCGCAAGCCCGGGCCAGCCGTGGCCCGGGCTCTCCATCGGGACAACAGGGCGGGCGACCTCAAGGGGCGCCCGCTTTTTGGTTTCAGTGGGCAGGCGTGGTCGGCGCGGCGCGCGGCAGCAGCGCGTGCGGATGGATCCAGCCCTGCTGCCAGGACAGCAGCACGAACAGCAGCAGCGTGATCGACAGGGCGACGCGGATCTTCAAGCCGGTGAGGGTGCGCCGACGCTGGCTGTCGTCGCGCACCAGGAACACCATGCTGGTCATCAGCGAGGCGACGATGGCGATCAGCAGTCCGACGATGATGAACTTGACGAGCATGCAGGCGGCGCAAGGGCTGAAAATGCGGGCATCATATCGCCTTGCGGAGCGACATAGACCGACAGGGGGACACGATGGCGAAGAAGCGTTTCAGGCCGGCCTGGTGGGCGGTCGTGCTGGTGCTGGTCGGTGTGGGCACGACGGTGGGGCTCGGCATCTGGCAGTTGCAGCGCGGCCTGGCCAAGGCGGCGCTGATCGAGCATTACCGCACCGCGGACACGATGCCGCCGCGGCAGGTCACCTCGGGCGCCTGGGCGGATCCCGATGCGGTGCAGCGCGGTTGGGCCGTCGGCCGCTTCGACGCGGACATGCAGCTCCTGCTCGACAACCAGAGCCGCAACCGCGTGCCGGGCTATCACGTCTGGACGCCGCTGCGCCTCCCCGACGGCGGCACCGTGCTGGTCGATCGCGGCTGGATCCCGGCCGACGGCGACCGCTCCAAGCTGCCGGCCCTGCCGGCGCCGACCGGCGAGATGCGCGTCGAGGGCTACTGGAAACCCCTGCCGAGGCCGGGCATGCGCCTGGACGTCGATAACTGCGCCGGCGGTCCCTGGCCGCGCATCGTGCAGTATCCGACGGTCGAGGAGCTGCGCTGCCTGTACGGCAACTTCGTGCCGGACGGCATCCTGCTGCTGGATCCGGGTCTGCCCGGCGGCTTTGCACGTGACTGGGCCGCCGGCCCGGAGATGTCGCCGAGCAAGCACTACGCCTACGCCGGACAATGGTTCGTATTCGCCCTGCTGATCCTGGGCATCTTCGTCAAGTTCAGTTTCCGATCGCCCGAATGAACGAGGTCCGCGTGCGCGGCCGGCAGCAGTTCCTGCTGCTGGCCGCCCTGTTTTTCGCGCCACTGCTCGCCGCGGTGCTGCTGTATTTCGTCTTCCCCGACTGGGTGCCCCGCGGGCACACCAACTACGGCCAGCTCGTCGAGCCCGCGCGCCCGCTGCCGCAGGCCAGCCTGCGCGATGAGCGTGGTGCCGATGCCGGTCCCGGGGCGCTGCGCGGCAAGTGGAGTTTCGTGTATCTCGGCAGTGGCGCCTGCGCTGCGGCCTGCGCCGCCAGGCTCCACCAGATCCGGCAGGTGCGCACGCTGCTCAACGAGAAGCGCCTGCGCGTGCAGCGGGTTTACCTCGGCGCCGATGCCGCCGAGCTGGCCGCGGTGCGCGCGCAACTGCAGGCCGAGCACCCCGACCTGCACTACTTCGCCGACACGCCGGACGCCGCGTATCGCCGCTTCTTCGGCGGCACCGATCCGCAGGCGCTGTACCTGGTCGATCCGCTCGGCAACTGGCTGATGGTCTATCCGGCCGGCGCGGAATCCAAAGGCATCCTCGGCGACATCAAGAAACTGCTGCGGATCTCGCAGATCGGGTGAGCCGGCGCGTGCGTGGGGCGCCGCCGTCGCGCCCGGGATGGCCGCCGGATGTCGGATAAAATACGCGCCCGCGGAGACTGCACCCGGCCGTCTCCGCTTTCTTTCGTCCGCTGCACGATGTCCACGCCATGGTCTGGTTCCGTCGTCTCAATCTGCTGACACTGCTGCTGTGTTTCGGTGTCATTGTCTTCGGCGCCTACGTGCGGCTGTCGGACGCCGGCCTGGGCTGCCCGGACTGGCCCGGCTGCTACGGTCATCTGACCGTACCCGACGCGGAACACGAGATCGCGCGCGCCGAGCAGCGCTATCCGCAGCGGCCGGTCGAGGCACCCAAGGCGTGGAAGGAGATGATCCACCGCTATCTCGCCTCGACGCTGGGGCTGCTGATCGTGGTGCTGGCCGCGATGTCGCTGCGCCTGCGCGCGGCCGGCGCGCCGCGGGTGCTGCCGTGGGTGCTGGTCGCGCTGGTGATCTTCCAGGGCATCCTCGGCATGTGGACCGTCACCTGGCAGCTCAAGCCGCTGGTCGTGACCGGCCATCTGCTCGGTGGCATGACGACGATGTCGCTGCTGTTGTGGATGTTCCTGGCGACGCGCCCGCGCCCGCTGGCGGTGCAAGTGCACACGCGTGAACGCGAATACCGCAGCGAGCGCCATCTGGCCTTCGAACTGCAGCGCGAGGTCACCGCGGTTGCGGAGGACGTGTCCGATCCGCCGCCGGCCGGCTTGCGCCCGTTCGCGGCGCTGGCGCTGCTGCTGGTGGCCGTGCAAATCTTCCTCGGCGGCTGGACCAGCACCAACTACGCGGCGCTGGCCTGCCCGGACTTCCCGACCTGCCACGGCAGCTACCTGCCGCAGACCGATCTGCGCACCGCGTTCACGCTCTGGCACGGCCTGGGCATCAACTACGAATACGGCATCCTCGATGCGCGCGCGCGCGTGACGATCCACTACGTACACCGTGTCGGTGCGCTGGTCGTCGCCACCGTCCTGAGCCTGCTGGCGCTGTTCCTGGTCCGGCGCGGCGGTTCGCCGGGCTGGCGACGCTACGGACTGGCCGTGCTCGGGGCGGTCGCGCTGCAGATCGGCATCGGCATCGGCGTCGTCCTGCTGCAGTTCCCGCTGTGGCTGGCCGACGCCCACAATGCCGGCGCCGCACTGCTGCTCGCCGTGCTGGTGGCGCTCAATCATGCCGCCTGGACACGACGCTGACATGGCACTGGCGATCGACAGCACCAAGCCGCTGAGCCCGCGGGCGCGGCTGCACGAGTACTACGAGCTGTGCAAGCCGCGCGTCGTGATGCTGATCGTGTTCACCGCGATCGTCGGCATGTTCCTCGCGGTGCCGGGCCTGCCGCCCCCCGGCCCGGCGCTGTGGGGCACGCTCGGCATCGCGCTGCAGGCAGCGTCCGCCGCCGCGGTCAACCAGATCATCGATCGCAACATCGACGCGCGCATGGCACGCACCTGCGGCCGACCGCTGGTCACCGGGCGCCTGACGATGACCGAATCGATCGCCTTCGCCACGCTGATCGGCCTGGTCGGCTTTGCCGTGCTGTGGCTGTTCGTCAATCCGCTGACCGCGCTGCTGACCCAGTTCACGCTGATCGGCTATGCCGGTATCTACACGCTCTACCTGAAGCGCGCGACGCCGCAGAACATCGTCATCGGTGGCGCCGCCGGGGCCGCACCGCCGGTGCTCGGCTGGGCGGCCGTGACCGGCGAGGTGCATGCCCATGCGCTGATCCTGTTCGCGATCATCTTCGTGTGGACTCCGCCGCATTTCTGGGCGCTGGCGATCGACCGCCGCGACGACTACGCCAAGGCCGACATCCCGATGCTGCCGGTGACGCATGGCATCGACTTCACGCGCACGCAGGTGCTGCTGTACACGATTCTGCTGGTCGCCGTGACCGTGCTGCCTTACGCCACCGGCATGTCCGGCCTGCCGTACCTGTCCGGCGCCCTGGTCCTGGGCGGCATCTTCCTGTACTACGCCGTGCGCCTGAAGTGGTGGCCGGCCCCGGGCCTGCCGATGAAGACCTTCGGCTATTCGATCGTGTACCTGATGGGCATCTTCACGCTGCTGCTCGTGGACCACTACCTCGCAGTGTTGCTGCGAGCTTAGTCGTTCGTCGCCCGGACCCGGCAACGCGCTGCCCCCCGGCTGCGTCCGGGCTACGGTGTGATTGTCTTGAGAGTCGGGGCCAAGGACGGCCCCGGCTTGCGCAGGACGCGCATTACGCCTCGATCGCCTTGCGCAGCTTCTTCATCGCCGCCGCCTCGATCTGGCGGATGCGCTCGGCCGAGACGCCGTACTCGTCGGCCAGTTCCTGCAGGCCGGCCTTCTCGCCGTCGGTCAGCCAGCGCCGCATCAGGATGGTGCGGGCGCGGTCGTCGAGGCTGGCGAGCGCGGCGCGCATCTTGGTCTCGCGCTCCTCCTGCCATTCGAGCTGCTCGAGGTCGGCGATGGCGTCGCCGCCGTCGGCCAGGTAATCCTCGGGCACGTAGCTGTCCTCGCCATCGGCCGGTGTCGCGCTGAACGACACGTCGCCGCCGCCCATGCGCTGCTCCATCTGCAGCACGTCTTCCGGCTTCACGTTCAGGTCCGCGGCGATCGCCTCGGCCTGCTCGCGGTTGAGCCAGCCGAGCTCGCGCTTGGCCGAGCGCAGGTTGAAGAACAGCTTGCGCTGCGCCTTGGTCGTGGCGATCTTGACGATGCGCCAATTCTTCAGCACGTACTCGTGGATCTCGGCCTTGATCCAGTGCACCGCGAACGAGATCAGGCGCACGCCGACCGTCGGGTCGAAGCGCTTGACCGCCTTCATCAGGCCGATGTTGCCTTCCTGGATCAGGTCGGCGAATGGCAGCCCGTAGCCCAGATAGCCGCGGGCAATGTGCACGACGTGACGCAGGTTCGACAGCACCAGCTGCTGAGCGGCGGCCAGATCGCCGTCGTCGCGCAGTTTCTCGGCCAGGCGCTTCTCGGCGTCGGCGTCGAGCGCCGGGATCTGATTGACGTGCGCGATATAGGCATCGAGGTTGCCGGCGAGCGGTACCAGCGGGGCCGTGGGGCGCAGAACCAGGGCAGTCGCGTCGGTCATCGAAGTATCTCCCATGCGTCGAATCTTAGCACTCGCGGGAATAGAGTGCTAAGGCCGGCCGGAAGTTCCGCTGATCTGCGTCAACTCGCTGAAAATCCGTGTAGATATAAACAACTACCGCGCCCGCACCCTTAGCGCGGCTCGATCTGGGCCAGGCGGCGGGTCACGGTGACGAAGGCTCCGGCCCAGCCGAGCACGATGCCTGCGGCGATCAGCGACAGGCCGTCGCCGATGCCCAGCCCGGCGATGCGGAAGCTGCTGCCGTACAGGGCCGCCAGCTCGGCGCTGGGCGCATCCAGCATCGAGGTGGCGATGCCCACCAGGATCCAGGCGAGCACGCCCCCGCCGAGCCCGAACCAGAAGCCGCTGTACAGGAACGGGCGGCGCACGAAGCTGCCGGGCGCGCCGATCAGCTTCATCACCTCGATCTCCTCGCGCCGCGCCTCGATGTCGAGGCGGATGGTGTTGCCGATGATGACCATCACGGCCAGGCCCAGCAGCAGCGCGACGATGCCGACGGCACGTTCGGCGATGGCGAGGATCGCGTAGAGCCGCTCCAGCCACTGCTGGTCGAGCTTGGCCAGTTCGACCTCGGGGAGGGCCGACAGCCTGGCCGCCAGCGCCGCGACGCGATCCTTGCCCAGCTCGCGCTGTGGGGTCACGGCGATCACCGCGGGCAGCGGATTGTCCTGCAGCAGGTCGAGCGCCTCGCCGAAGCCGGACAGCTGCCGGAACTCGGCCAGCGACTGCTCGCGCGAGATGTAGCCGGCGCGGGCGACGTCCTTCTCGGCGCCGATCTCGCGCGCCAGCGCCAGGCCGCGTTCGGGCGAGACACTGTCCTTGAGGAACAGCGAGACCTGCAGCGACTCCTGCCACGAATAGCCGATGGTCGAAAGATTGCGCACCGCGACGAACAGGCCCGCCGGCAGCGCCAGCGCGATGCCGATCACCAGCGCCGTCAGGCCGGCGGCGAGTGGTGCGCGCGCGATCTTGCCCAGCGAGAACAGCAGCACGCGCAGGTGTTCCTTGGACCAGCGCGACAACCAGCGCGGCCGGTCCAGCCCGGCTTCAACGAAGGCCATCGGCAAGAACCTCCTCGCGCAGCCGTGACGCGGCGGTGGGCCGCTTGTCGGTGATGTGTCCGTGTTCCAGGTGGATGATGCGGCGCGGCAGGGCCTCGATCAGGTCGATCGCATGCGTGGCGATCAGCACGGTCACGCCGGCGTCGTTGAATCGCGCGAAGCCGCGCATGACTTCCAACGCCATCTCCGGGTCGAGATTGCCGGTCGGTTCGTCGGCGAGGATCAGCGCCGGCTTGGTGACGATCGCGCGGGCGATGCCGACGCGCTGCTGCTCGCCGCCCGACAGCGTCAGCGGCATGACCCGCTCCTTGCCGAGCAGGCCGACCGAGTCGAGCGCCGCGCGCACGCGCCGGCCGATGTCGTCGTAGGCGTAGCCGCGGATCACCAGCGGCAGCGCGACGTTGTCGAACACCGTGCGGTCGTTGAGCAGGTTGAAGTTCTGGAACACCATGCCGATGCGCTGGCGGAAGGCCGGGATCTGGCGTGCCTTGAGTGCCGACAGGTTCTGGCCCATGACGACGAGCTGGCCGCGGTGGGCGCGGCACAGCGAGGCGATCAGCCGCAGCAGCGTGGTCTTGCCGGCGCCGCTGGGGCCGGTGATGTAGCACATTTCGCCCTGACCGACCGCGAAGCTGACATCGGCGAGCACGTCGTTGCCGCCCGGATAGCGGTAGCCGACGCGGTCGAAACGGATGAGGTCGGTCATTCCCCGATCAAGGCCTCTGCGTATGCCTCGGCGTCGAAGGGCTGCAGGTCCTCCACCGCCTCACCGATGCCGATGAAGCGCACGGGCAGGGCCATGCGACGCGCGATGGCCAGCAGGATACCGCCCTTGGCGGTGCCGTCCAACTTGGTGATGGCGATGCCGGTCAGGCCGATCGCCTCGTGGAACTGCAGGGCCTGCACCAGCGCGTTGCCGCCGGTGGTGGCATCGACCACCAGCAGCACCTCGTGCGGCGCGTAGGGATCATGCTTCTGCACGACGCGCTTGATCTTGCGCAGTTCGTCCATCAGGTGCGCCTGCGTGTGCAGACGGCCGGCGGTGTCGGCGATGACGACATCGATGCCGCGCGACTTGGCCGACTGCACCGCGTCGAAGATCACGCTGGCCGAATCCGCGCCTTCGCCCTGCGCCAGGATCGGCACGCCGGCGCGTTCCGACCAGGTCTTGAGCTGTTCGACCGCGGCGGCGCGGAAGGTGTCGCCGGCGGCGAGCAGCACGCTCTTGCCCTCTTTCTTCAGGCGCAGCGCGAGCTTGCCGATGGTGGTGGTCTTGCCGACGCCGTTGACCCCGGCGACGAACAGGATGTACGGGCGGATGAAGTCGGGGATCTGCAGCGGCCGGGACACCGGCGCGAGCAGTTCGACCAGCGCCTTCTTCAGCGCCGCGCGCAGCTGCTGCGGATTCTTCACGCGGCCGGCGTTCATCTCGGCGCGCAGCCGGTTCATCAGCCACTCGGTGGCTTCCAGCCCGGCGTCGGCGGTCAGCAGCCGCGTCTCGATCTCGTCGAGCGCGTCCTCGCTGAGCTTGTCGTTGCTGAAGAACGTGCCGATGTCGCGCGTCAGCCAGGAATCGCCCTTGTTCAGGCGCGCGCGCAGCTTGGCGATGAAGCCCTGGTCGGGCGGACGGTCGGACATTGCGGGAGGAGTCAGGGGGCCGGAGCATCCGCTGCGGCCGGGGGCGCCAAGGATAACAGCCACACTTCGCCGCGCGCCTGGACAGCGACGCCGCTCAGGCCGGCGAGCAGTTCGCCGACGGGTGGGTCGATGGTGCCCACCGGATAGCGCAGCACCGTGTACAGGCTGCGCGGCGCGACGCGCGTGAGGGTGCCGATCCACACCGGCTCGCCGCTGCCCAGGCGCAGGCCGGACGGCCACAGACGCAGAATGTCCTCGTGCGTGTCGTCGAGCACGCGGCGCATGCTCAGCGCCGGATGGCGGCCGGCGTGCAGCTGCGGCAGGATCGGCAGCTCCGCGACCGGGCCCTCGCGCGTCAGCCAGCGCAGGGCCGTGCTGCCGCCCAGCGCTGGCGGCATCGTCCAGCCGGCCGCGCTCAGGCGTTCGGCGATGCCGTCGAGGTCACCGGCCCACTGCAGGTTCAGCGGCTGCTGGATGCGCCCGGCGAAATCGACGCGGTAACGCGGCAGCTGCTGCCAGGCGCGGTCGAGCCACGCGCTGCGCGACACGATCTGCTCCGCGCTGGCCAGATGGACGATCGGCGGCGGACTCGACCAGACCCATGCCGTGCCGGCCAGGAAGGCGGCAGCGACCGGCAGGACGACGCGCCGCGTCGGCAGCCGGTCCGGCCGGTGGCGGCGGTAGCCCAGGCCGAGCAGGCCGGCCCAGACGCTGCCGACCACGACCGACAGCAGTTCCACGCTGAACCACTGCGCGCCGACATACAGCCGCGCCAGCAGCACCAGCATCAGCACCACCACGGCGGTGCCGTACAGCGCGCGGCGCTGGCGGACACTGCGGCCGGTGGCCAGCAGCACCGGCAGAAAGGCGTAGATCGCCGTGGTCAGCACCAGGTCGCGCGCCGTCGGTGCGAGCATCGGCAGCGCGTCGAAGTAGGCATGGGGTGGCGGCAGCGTCGGGATCAGCCGCAGCCCGCCGGTCAGCAGCGCGGCGAGGCCGATGGCGGCGACCCAGTGCGCCGCCGCGCGCGGGGCGCGCAGCGCGATCAGGCAGACGAAGGTCGTCACCGCGACCGGCGCGTACACCGTCACCGTGCCCAACTGCAGCAGGCGATGGGCCAGCGCCAGCCCCCACGGGCTGTGCAGATCGCGCAGCGACTGGAACACCGCGGCATCCACCGTCCACGGATGGCTGCGCAGCCCGCTGCCGGCGGCCAGCCACAGGCCGAGCCCGCTGACGACCAGCAGCACGACCGCGAGGAATGCCAGCACCGGCGTCTCCGGCTGCGCCGGATCGGCCAGCGCCGCGCCGAACTTGCCGAGCCGGCGATGGCGGCGGCTCCAGTCGAGCAGGCGGCCGATCCAGGCTTCGGCGTGACGCTGCGTGCCGCGGATCGCAGCCGCGCTGAGCCACACGGTCAGCGTCACCGCCAGCAGCAGCACCAGCAGCAGGATCGCCAGGCGGCCCGCCACTTCGGCCGCGAGTCCGAGCGAGGCGCCGAACGCCACGCCCGGGATCACGAACAGGAAGGCCCAGGCGCAGGCCGAGATCACGTCGGCGGTGATGAAGGCCGGGATCCCGAGGCCGGCGGCGCCGGCCAGCGACGGCACGATCGCGCGCATCGGCCCGAGAAAGCGCGCGAGCGCGACGCTGAACGCGCCGTGCCGCTCGAAGAAGCGGCGGCCATTGAGCAGGATCTCCGGGTAGCGTCGCATCAGCGGGCCGCGGAACAGGCGCTCGCCGTAGCGGCGGCCGAGCCAGAACGACAGGCTGTCGCCGATCACCGCCGCCGCGGCCGAGGTGACGACCGCCTGCCACAGCTCCAGGGAACCGAGCGCGACCAGCGCGCCGGCCGCGAACAGCGCGACGCCCGCCGGCACGAAGGCGCCGATGATGAACAGCGAGTCGAGAAACGCGGCGACGAACAGCAGGATCAGCGCCCAGTGCGGGTGCTGGTGGATCCAGTCGAGCGACTGCTGCAGCGCGGCGATCATGCGATCGCGGCGAAAGCTTCCCGTGCGGCGGCCAGCGTGTGCCCGATCTCGGCTTCCGCGTGCGCCGCCGAGACGAAGCCGGCCTCGTAGGCCGACGGCGCGAGGTACACGCCGCGGTCGAGCATCGCGTGGAAGAAACGCTTGAAGGACTCGACGTCGCAGCGCGTGACGTCGGCGAAGCCGCGCGGCACGCCGTGCTGCGTGAAGTACAGTCCGAACATGCTGCCGACCTGCGTCGTCGCGAACGGCACGCCGGCCTGCGCCGCCGCCGCTTCCAGCCCGCGCAGCAATTGCGCGGTGCGCTCGGCCAGCCGCGCGTAGAGCGCGGCGTCGTCGAGCTGGCGCAGCAGCGCCAGGCCCGCGGCCATCGCCAGCGGATTGCCGGACAGCGTGCCGGCCTGGTACACGGGTCCGATCGGCGCGAGCCGGGACATGATCGCGCGGCGGCCGCCGAAGGCACCGACCGGCAGGCCGCCGCCGATGATCTTGCCCAGCGTGGTCAGGTCCGGCGTGATGCCGTACAGCGCCGAGGCGCCGCGCGGGCCGACGCGGAAGCCGGTCATCACCTCGTCGAAGATCAGCACGCTGCCGTGACGGTCGCACAGCGCGCGCAGGCCTTCGAGGAAGCCCGGCGCCGGCGGCACGCAGTTCATGTTGCCGGCGACCGGCTCGACGATCACTGCGGCGATGCCGTCTGCATGTGCGGCGAACAGGGACTCGACCGAGTCGAGATCATTGAACTGCGCGGTCAGCGTGTACTTGGCCAGATCCGCGGGCACGCCGGGCGAGGTCGGCACGCCGAAGGTCAGCAGGCCGGACCCGGCCTTGACCAGCAGCGCGTCGCCGTGGCCGTGGTAGCAGCCCTCGAATTTCAGGATGTAGTCGCGTCCGGTGTGGCCGCGCGCCAGGCGCAGCGCCGACATCGTCGCCTCGGTGCCGCTGTTGCACATGCGCACCATGTCCATGCCCGGTACGCGCGCGCACAGCAGCTCGGCCATCTCGATCTCCAGCTCGGTCGGCGCGCCGTAGGACACGCCGACGTCGAGCTGCGCGTGCAGCGCCGCGCTCACCGCCGGATGCTGGTGCCCGAGGATCATCGGACCCCAGGAGCCGACGTAATCGACATAGCGCCGGCCGTCGGCATCGGTCAGCCACGCGCCGGCCGCCGAGGCGATGAAGCGCGGCGTGCCGCCGACCGCGCGGAACGCGCGCACCGGCGAATTGACGCCGCCCGGGATGCTTTGCTGCGCACGGACGAACAGGGCCTCCGAACGATCGCTCATCGGTGGCCTCTGCGCGGGGCGGCGTCAACAACGGAGCTTGGCTTGGCGGGCGCGCGAGCGCGCCCGCGGCCGCCCGGGATGCTTTGCTGCGCGCGGGCGAACAGTTCTTCGGATCGGTTCATGGCTGCGCAGTTTCCGGTTTCCGCTTTCCGGTTTCCAGTCAGGTGAAGCATTTTGCGTAGGCGCGCGCCGCGGTTTCGACGTCCGCTGCGTCGAACACGCCGGCGATCGCCGCGACCAGGTCGGCGCCGGCTTCGATCAGCAGCGGCACATGGTCCGGCGAGACGCCGCCGATCGCGCACAGCGGCACGTCCAGTTCGGCGCGCGCTGCGCGCAGCGTCGCCAGTTCGGCCGGCGGTGCGTCGGGCTTGGTCGTGGACGGGAAGAAGCGGCCGAAGGCGACGTAATCGGCCCCGGCGGCGACCGCCGCGCGTGCGCGTTGCAGGGAGTTGCCGCAGGTTGCGCCGATCAGCGCGCGCCGACCGAGCAGGCGCCGCGCCTCGTCCAGCGCGGCGTCGGCCGCGCCCAGGTGCACGCCATCGGCGCCGGTGGCCCGCGCCAGCTCGGCATCGTCGTTGACGATCAGCGGCACGCCATGCGCGCGGCACAGGGGCAGCAGGCGCCGCACGTGCCGTTCACGCACCGCCGCCGGATTCCACTTGTCGCGGTACTGCAGCAGGCGCACGCCGCCGCGCAGCGCCGCCGCGACCGCGCCGAGCAGGCGCCCCGGCTCGGTGACGACCGCCTGCGAGGTGATCGCGTACAGCCCGCGCAGCCGGGATTCGCCCGCGCTCATGCGTGGCCGCTGCGGCGGGGGATCGCGCGCCCGCGGCCGATGCGCAGCGGGTGGTCGAGACTGGCCTGCACGTAAGCCTGTGCGTGCCGCAACGCGCGGGCGAGGGCTTCACCGTGCGCCAGGCGCGCGGCGAGCGCGGCGGCGAGCGTGCAGCCGGCGCCGTGAAAGCCGCCCGGCCGGCGCGGCCAGACGAACCGCTGTGGGGCCGCACCGGGCCGATGCCAGCTGTTGACGACGTCGGCGGTGGGTTCGTCGCCGCCGGTGACCAGCAGGTTGCGGCAGCCGCGGGACAGCAGTTCGGCGGCGCAGGCGTCGAGATCGGAGTGGCCCGGCGCGAGCCGCCGCGCCTCGGCGGCGTTGGGTGTCGCCACCGTGACCCGTGGCAGCAGCTCGTCGAGCAGCGCCTGCGTGGTCGCGTCGCCGGCGAGGCGGCTGCCGCCGCCGGCGCGCAGCACCGGGTCGAGCACCGCCGGCACCGCACAGCGTTCGATGGCGGTGCGGATGAGCGCGACTTGAGCGGCGTCGCCGACCAGGCCGATCTTGATCGCGTCGATGCGGCAGTCTGCCAGCAGCACGTCGAGCTGTTCGGCCATCTGCGCCACCGCGACCGGCACGACGCGGCGCACATCGACCGTGTCCTGCACCGTCAGCGCGGTGATCACGCCCAGCGCGTGCGCGCCCTGCGCGGCGACGGCCTCGACGTCGGCCTGCAGGCCGGCGCCGCCGGTCGGGTCGTGGCCGGACAGGCACAGCACCACCGGGATCTGCGGGGCGGTGTCCATCGCGTCCCCGTCAGGCGCGCGGCGCGGCGCGGCCGCGCGCTGGACGGGGCCGCATCCGCGGGTTCCGCCGCCGTTCCTTATGCACAATGCCGGCGCAACGCCGGCGCAGCCCGCGGAATTGCGACATTTTTCCGAAAGAATTCCGCAAGAAATCCGTAAGCGATTGATTCATATAGACAATGGTCGGATGGACAGAAATGCTCCGGAGCGCACAAAGCACGTCGCGGCGGGCATTTCCGGGCCGCGAGGCACCGGCTGTCCACACGCTTATCCACAGACGATGTGGGCAACGGGGCGGTTTTCTTTCCATCTCTGCAAGTTAGCTCAGGTTCTTCAAGTTCCGGATGGGGTCGGGTAAGACGCATTGTCCGAGGAATCGGCACTGCCGCCGTCGCCGTCCGCGGACGCCGGGTCGGCGGCGGGTTCCGGCACCGCGGCCGTGTCGTCACGGTAGCCCATCTGGCGCAGGATCCAGGCGCTGCGCTCGCGCACATAGGGGCCGGGATCGCGCGCGTTCCAGCGCCGCGGGCTCGGCAGCACCGCGGCCAGCCGCGCCGCCTCCTCGGCGCTCAGGCGCGCCGCCGGCTTGCCGAACAGCCGCTGCGCCGCCGCCTCGGCACCGTAGATGCCGGGCCCGAACTCGGCGATGTTCAGATACATCTCGAGGATGCGCGCCTTGGGCCACAGCGCCTCGATCAGCACCGTCAGCCCGGCTTCCAGCCCCTTGCGGAAGTAACCGCCGCCGGGCCACAGGAACAGGTTCTTCGCGGTCTGCTGGCTGATCGTCGAGGCACCGCGCCGGCGCGCGCCGCGGCGGTTGCGCTGCGCGGCCTCCTCGATCGCGTCCAGATCGAAGCCGCGGTGCACGTAGAACTTCTGGTCCTCCGATGCGACCACGGCGCGCTGCAGGTGGCGCGAGATGCGTTCTGCCGGCACCCAGGTATGGTGGACCGGCCGTACCGGACTCTGCAGCATGAAGGCCGTGGTCGGCGGCGGCAGCCAGCGCAGGACGAGCACCGTGGTGACGACCAGCGCGAGCGCGCCGCCGGCGCCGCGCAGGAGCCACGCCAGCAGTGCGGGCCGCCGGCGCGCCCGCGCGCGCCGGCGTGGCGGTGCGTGCAGCTCCGGGACGCTCACCGGCGTTCGCTCAGCGTGAACACCGGCAGCGTCAGGTTCCACGCGATCGCGGCGATGCGCAGGCCGGCGATCGTGGCCATGCCGGCCGCCGCTGCCCACGGTCGCGCCAGCCCGGCATCCTGCAGCACCACGTACAGCGACGCGCCGGCGATCGCCGCGGTGGCGTAGATGTTGCCCTTACGCAGGATCATCGGGATCTCCGCGCACAGCACGTCGCGCAGCACGCCGCCGAACACGCCGGTGATCGTGCCCATCACGACGGCGATCAGGCCGCCCAGGCCGCTGGATTCGGCGATCTGCGCCCCGGCGATCGAGAACAGCGCCAGGCCCAGCGCGTCGGCGTACTGCAGGGCCTTGTCCGGCGGGCGGCGGAAGCGCACATAGACGACCGTGAACAGCGCCGCGCCGATGATCGTGACCAGATAGCGCGGATCGGCGATCCAGAACGCGGTGCGGTCCAGCAGCAGGTCGCGCAGCGTGCCGCCGCCGATCGAGGTGACGATGGCGATGACGACGACGCCGAGCAGGTCCAGCGACTTGCGCCCGGCGGCGAGCGCGCCGGACACGGCGAACACGGCGACGCCGGCGAAGTCGAGGAAGTGGAGCAGGGACGATGGGCTCATGCGCGGCGTAGCCTGCAGCGCACCGGCATCGCGGTCAATGCAGCGTCGCGCGGCACAGCGGACAATCGCCGCATCCGTCCGCGGAGACCGCATGGATTACCTCACGCTGCGTGGCATTCACATCGGCTGCGTGATCGTCAGCGGCAGTCTGTTCCTGCTGCGCGGCGTGTTCGTGCTCGGCGCGGCGCGGGCGGCGCGCTGGCGGCTGTGGCGCTGGCTGCCGCACCTCATCGACACGGTTCTGCTGGTCAGCGCGGCCGCGCTGGCCTGGACGATCCGCCAGTACCCGTTCGTGCACGCCTGGCTCACGGTCAAGGTGCTGGCGCTGCCGCTCTACATCGCGCTCGGCTCGATCGCGCTCAAGCGCGGACGCACGCGCCGCGCGCGGGCCGCCGCGTTCGTCGCCGCGCTGGCGGTGTTCCTGTTCATCGTCTCGGTCGCGCGCCGCCACGACGCCTGGGGATGGTTCGCGGGCCTCGCGCGCTAGTCGATCGGCGGCGGCGCGAGCAGCGTGCGGGCCCCCGCGCAGCGGGGTGCTAGCGTGGCGAGTCGGCGCCGGGGCCGGGGCCGGGGATTGGCATGGGCAATCCCAGATTCTTCCACAGGCGCAGCGTCGGTTCGGCCTGGTTGAGGGTGTAGAAGTGGAGGCGGCGGCGCGAGCAGCGTGCGGGCCCCCGCGCAGCGGGGTGCTAGCGTGGCGAGTCGGCGCCGGGGCCGGGGCCGGGGATTGGCATGGGCAATCCCA
>NZ_JBEAAM010000003.1:0-67668 GCF_040066175.1 Fontimonas sp. SYSU GA230001 | reverse complement strand
GAGGCGGCTTCGGAGGACTGGGGCATCGACCTCGAAGCGGAGATTGCCGTCGTCACCGGCGACGTGCCGATGGGCGCCAGTGCAGAGACGGCAGGTGCGCAGATCCGGCTGCTGATGCTGGTCAACGACGTCTCGCTGCGCAACCTGATTCCGGCCGAGCTGGCCAAGGGTTTCGGCTTCTTCCAGTCCAAGCCGTCGAGCGCGTTCTCGCCGGTCGCGGTCACGCCGGACGAACTCGGCGGCGCGTGGGATGGCGGCAAGGTGCACCTGCCGCTGCGTTCCAGCATCAACGGCCAGCTGCTCGGGCAGCCCGACGCCGGCACCGACATGACCTTCGACTTCCCGACCTTGATCGCGCACGCGGCGAAGACGCGCCCGCTCGGTGCCGGCAGCATCATCGGCTCCGGCACCGTCTCCAACCGCGGTCCCGATGGCGGACCGGGAAAACCCGTCGCCGAAGGCGGTGTCGGCTACTCCTGCCTGGCCGAAGTGCGCATGATCGAGACGATCCAGTCCGGCAAGCCGAAGACGCCGTTCCTGCGTTTCGGCGACCAGGTGCACATCGAGATGCTCGACGCGCAGGGGCACTCGGTGTTCGGTGCGATCGAGCAGGTGGTGGCACGCTACAAGGGTTGAACGTCGCGGAGAGACGCCGATGCTCAAGCTCTATTCCTACTGGCGATCGTCGTCCGCGTTCCGCGTGCGCATCGCGCTCAATCTCAAGGGCCTGGCTTACGAGACGGTGCCGATCCACCTGCTGCGCGACGGCGGCGAGCAATTCCTGGAGACCTACCGGCGGCTCAATCCGCAGTCACGCGTGCCGCTGCTGGTCGATGGCGACTTCGTCGTCAACCAGTCGCTGGCGATCCTCGATTACCTGGAAGCCACGCGGCCGCAGCCGGCGCTGCTGCCGTCCGATCCGCGCGAGCAGGCGCGCGTGCGTGCCTTCTGCCTGACGATCGCGGCCGACATCCAGCCGCTGCAGAACACGTCGGTGCTGCGCTACCTGGGCGAGCGTCTGAAGATCGCCGAGGATGCGCGCAACGTCTGGCTGCGGCACTGGATCACGCGTGGCCTGGCGGCGCTGGAAATGGAATTGCAGCATCGTCCGGACACGCCGTTCGCGTTCGGCGAGACGCCGACCTGGGCCGACTGCGTCCTGGTGCCGCAGATCTACTCCGCCGAGCGCTTCGGCTGCGATGCGACGCAGTACCCGCGCCTGGCACGGGTCGCGGCGCATTGCGGCACGCTGCCGGCTTTCCAGCGCGCGCACCCCGACGCCCAGGCCGACGCGCCCTAGTGCGCATCCTGCACAAGCCGCGGCCGTCCCTGGCCGGGACTTTCAAAACGAGCTAAGACCTGCGCCCGGCGCGCAGTCGCTTGAGTTCCTCGGCGTGGCGCAGGCGCAGTTCGCGGCGCAGCTGTGCTTCCTCGTAGCGGTGGCGTTCCACGTCGGTCTCGGGCATGAGCGCGGGCACCGGCCGCGGTTTGCCGTCGCGGTCCACCGCGACGAACGTCAGGTACGCGGACAGGATGTGCCGGCGTTCGCCGCCGCCGATCTTCTCCGCCTCGACCTTGCAGCCGACTTCCATCGACGTCTGCCAGGCGCGGTTGACCGCGCAGTTGAAGATCAACACGTCGCCGCCCTTGGCCGGGGCGATGAAGTGCACGGCATCGACGCTGGCGGTGACGCAGACGCCGCCGGCGTGACGGTCGGCGGCGACCGCGGCGAAGCGGTCCATCTGCGCCATGATCAGGCCGCCGAACACGGTGTCGTTGGAGTTCAGGTCGTTCGGGAACACCATGTACACCTGTTCGCGCACGGCCGACGCGCCCACCGGGCGGGCATCGAGGGGTTGGGCGTGCTGCATTCCGGATCTCCGCGCAGTCGATGCGCGGATTGTTCCACGGAAAGCCGTGTCCGTGGCTTCAGCCGCCGGGTCTGTGGCGCGGCAGGCGCAGGATCATCGTCGTGCCGACGCCGGGGTCGGACGTGGCCGTCAGCGTCCCGCCATCGAGCTCGACCGCGCGGCGCGCGATCGCCAGCCCCAGGCCTGCGCCCGGATAGCGGCTCGGTGTATGCAGGCGCGAGAAGGGTTCGAAGATCTTGTCGATCAAGCGTGGATCGATGCCGATGCCGTTGTCGGCGACGCGGATCTCGGTGCTGCGCTCGTCCGTGGTGGCGGTGACGCGGATCTGCGGCGCGGCCGCGCCACGGTAGCGCACCGCGTTCTCGATCAGGTGGGCGAAAGCCAGCTCCAGCAGGTCGGCGTGGCCGCGCACCTGCGGCAGCGGGTCGATCGCGATCTGCGCGCCGCGTCCCTGCAGGAACGGGCGCAGCCGCGACAGCGCGCCGCGCAGCACGTCGTCGAGCTGCAGGACGCGCGGGGCGCCCAGGTTGCGTCCCAGCCGCGCGTACTCGACGAGGCTGTCGATCGTGCGGTAGGCCAGGTGCGCGGCGTCGGCCAGTTCGGTCAGGATGCGGGCATCGTCGGGCGCCAGCGTGCTGTCGAGCCGGCGCGTCAGCAGCTGCGTGCTGCTGACGATGTTGCGCAGCGGTTCCTGCAGGTCCTGCGAGGCGAGGTCGGTGAAGCGTTCGAGCTGCTCGTTGCGCCGTATCAGCTCGGCCTCGCGCTCGGCCAGCGATGCGACCATCGTGTATCCGCGCAGCGCGGTGATGACGATGATCTGCAGCCGCTCGAAGGTCAGTTCGGTCTTGGTCCGGTAGTCGTCGATCTCGTAGCGCGTCACCACTTCGCGCGGCGGTGCCTCGCCCGGCTGGCCGGTGCGCAGCACGATGCGGATCAGGCGGTTGCCGAGCGCCTCGCGCACATGGCGCACGAAGTCCAGGCCCGCGTGCGGCGTCTCCATCACCACGTCCAGGAGTATCAGCGCGATGTCGTCGTGCTGGGCGAGCAGCGTGCGCCCCTCCGCGGCGCTGGCCGCGCTGAGCACCGCGATCGGGCGGCCGTCGTAGCGGCAGCGGTCCAGTGCGAGGCGTGTGACCGCATGCACCTCGGGATCGTCATCGACGACCAGCACCTTCCACGAGGGCGTCGCCTCCGGCGGCGGCGCGTCGTCGGCGAAGCGGAGCTGATCGCTGGCGGTGCTCATGACGGCAGCGTACCGTGGATTTCGCCGGCCTGCTTGCGCAGCAGCAGATGGCGGCGGGCCAGCGCGACGTTGCGGCAGAATAGTTCGATCAGCACGCGGTCCGGTTCGCCCAGCGGCTGGTCGGCGCCGACGTAGAACACCCATTCGCCGGTGCTGCCGTTGACGTCGTGGCGGACGAAGTAGTTGGGACCGAACACCGGACGGCGCGCCTGGCGCGCCGCGTCGATCACGCCGAGCACCGGTGGCGGCAGCGCCGCGCTCGCCGGCTTGCCGACCAGCGGCGCGTACTGGCCGGTGCCGGCGACGATCACCAGTTCGCTGCCGGGGCCGGCGGCCGCGATCCCGGCGGCGTGCAGCATCACCGCATCGCGGCGCAGGAACAGCAGCGCGATCAGCTGTTCGAGCACGCCCTGCGCCAGGTGCTCAATCGAATCGGCCTCGAACAGCTCGGCGGTCGCGCGGATGACCTTTTCGAGGCCGCGCCGGTTGGCTTCCAGCGCGATCAGGTCGCGGTAGGTGGACAGCGCGGTGTAAACGGTCGTGTAGAGCCGTTCGCGGGTCAGCTCGGTCTTGTGCCGGTAGTCGTTGATGTCGTAGCGCGTGATCACCTGCAGTTCGGGCGCCTGGCCGGGCTGGCCGGTGCGCAGGATGATGCGCACGAACGGATCGTTGAGGCCGTTGCGCACGTACTCGACCACTTCCAGCCCGGCGTGATCGGTTTCCATGACGACATCGAGCAGGACCAGCGCGATGTCGCGGTTCTGGCGCAGCAGCTCGCGGGCCTCGGCGCCGGAGCTGGCGTGCAGGAAGCGCAGGCCGTGTCCGCAGAAGGTCATGCCCTCCAGCGCCAGCGTGGTGACGGCGTGGATCTCGGCTTCGTCATCGACCACCAGCACCGACCAGCGTTCCGGGTCGTCGGGCGGGCCGGCCGTCCGTTCGTCCGCGAAGGTGAGCGTCGCTTCGGTCATGGTGAGGCTCCGGGAGCGTTGACGGGAAAGCGCACCACGAAGCGGGTGCCCTGGTCGGGCGCGCTGGACACTTCGATGGTACCGCCGAGCAGCTGGTGCACGAGATTGAAGACGATGTGCAGCCCCAGGCCACTGCCGCCGGTGCCGCGCTTGGTCGTGAAAAAGGGGTCGAAGACGCGCTTGAGGTGCTCGGCGGGGATGCCGACGCCGTCGTCGGCGTATTCGAGTGTCACCCAGCCCTCGGCCGCGGCCACCGCGATGCGCAGCGTGCCGCGGCGGCCGTCGGGGAAGGCATGCAGCAGCGAATTGCTGATGAAGTTGGTCAGGATCTGCGCGATCGCGCCGGGATAACTGTCCAGCTCGATGTCGTCGGCGCAGCGGATCTCGATGCCGTGTCCGGACTTCTTGGTCTTCGGCGCCAGGCTCAGCAGCACCTCGTCGATGTACGACTTGAGGCGGAAGCGGCGCCGCTCGCCGCTCGACTGATCGACCGCGACCTGCTTGAAGCTGTGGATCAGGTCGGCGGCGCGCTGCAGGTTGCGCAGGATGATCAGCGAGGACTCGCGCGCCACCTCGATGAAGCGCTCCAGGTCCGAACGCTTGAGTTCGTTGCTGCGGTACTGGCGCTCGATGTCGCGCGTCCAGTCCTCCAGCGTCGAGGCCGCGGTGACGCCGACGCCGACCGGCGTGTTGATCTCGTGGGCGACGCCGGCGACCAGGCCGCCGAGCGAGGCCAGGCGTTCGGCCTGCACCAGCTGCGCCTGCGCCTCGCGCAGCCGTTCCAGCGTTGCGGTGAGTTCCTCATTGGCCTGCGTCTTCTCGTGGACCTGCTGTGCCAGCGCGTCGCGCGCGCGCTCGATCTCGCGGTCGCGCAGCGCGATCTGGTCGAGCATCAGGTTGAAGTCATCGACCAGTCGGCCGACCTCGTCGTTGCCGAACTTGTGCGCGCGCTGGCTGTAATCGCCGGACTCGGAGACGCGGCGCGCGACGCCGGCCAGGCCGAGGATCGGTTCGGCGAGCGCCGGCTGCATCGCCCAGGCGATGGCCAGGCTGATCAGCAGGCTGAGCGCCAGCACCGCCAGCGTGATCGCGATCTGCACCGACAGGCTGTGCCGCAGCGGGCGCAGGTCCTGGCGCAGCCACAGCCAGCCGATGCGCTCGCGGTCCTGTTCGACGGCGCGCACCGATTCGAAGCGATCGACCCGCTGGCGCACCCCCGGCGGCCCGGGCTGGGCCGGACATTCGACGTCGCCGTGGGCGCGGAACACGGCGAACAGCTGCGGCGGATCCTCGCCGCTGGCCGCATACAGGCAGGCGGCATCGATCTCGGTCTTCGCGCGCAGCGCCGACAGCAGCTGATCGGCGGTCTGCACGTCGCCGAAGATCAGCGCGGCGGTCACGTTGTCGGCGGCGATGCGTGCCGTCGCTTCGAGGTCGCGCAGCGCGGCGGTGCGCGCCGTGCCACCGGTATAGCCGATCAGCACGATGCCGGCGATCAGCAGGCCGACGGCGCTCGACAGCGCCATCAGGATCGTCAGCTTGCGCCGGATAGGGATGTTGCGGAACCAGCCCGCGGACGCGACGACCGCCCGGTTCACAAGGAGACGACGTTGGCCAGACTCAGCAGCTTGGAGCTGAGTTGCAGGCTCTCGCGGGTGGCGGCGCCGGCGTTGATCTCGAAGCGGATGCGGCGGTCGTCGATGAAGAAGCGCACCACGCCGTCGCGGCTGGCGCTGTCGCCGTTGTGCACGGTGAGGATGCCGCGGCCGGCGGTGGCGGCGAGGATGCGGCCGGCATCGCTGCGGTTGCCGACATAGACGACGTGGCAGCTGCCGGTGTCGTCGCCCGGCGCGACTTCGCGCACGCGCAGTGGGTGAGTGCCGATCGACTTGCCGGTGACGGCCTCGCGCAGCGCGTTGACGAACTCCGTCTCGGCCGCCGCGCAGATCTCGATCGTCGAGCCGTCGTCGGGCAGGCGCTCCGGCGGCCAGCTGGTGAAGCGCACGAAGTTGAAGACGAACGCGGCCTTGAGTTTGTACTCCGGCAGTTCGGCGGCGCGCAGCGGCATCGCCGCGCCCGCCAGCAGCAGCACCAGCAGGCCGTTCCGGAGCAGCGTGCGCGGGTTCATCAGCGCCACTCCCAGCCGACCGTGAGGCGCACGGCGCGCTCGACCTCGGAACGGAAGCTCGTCGCGGTGTTGCGCCCGAACTCGGGGTGGCGGTCGTCGAGCAGGTCGCTGCCGGCGAGCGCGAACTCGAGTTCCGGCCGCGGCCGCCAGGCCGCGCGCAGGTTCAGCTCCGTGTAGGCCGGCACGTCGTAGGCGTCGAGGCGGCCGACATAGCGCAGGAAGCCGTCCAGGCTCCACGCCGGCAGCGGCTGCCAGGTGGCGCGCAGGCGCGCGCGATGATGCGGATCGCTGCCTTCCCAGGTCGCCGGCGTGGTCGTGTCGGTGCTGCGGCCGGAGGCGTCGATGTCGAGTTCGAGGAAGGCGTAGCTGGCCTGCAGGCGCAGCGTGTCGAGCAGCTGCCAGTTGAAGATCAGCTCGCTGCCGTAGCCGTGGCCGTCCAGCTCGTTGGCGAAGCGGCCGAAGGGGCGGTCGGTCTCGGTGCTGCGCAATTCCGTGTAGCGGTTGTAGAACAGCGCCAGATCGACGGTCATGTGCTCGGACAGGCCGGCACGCAGGCCCCAGTCGAGGCTGTGCACCTTCTCCGACTCCAGGTCCGGGTTGCCGATGCGGAACGCGCCGGGGCCGCAGACCGGCGGAAAGCCGTCGGGCGGCGGGCAGTAGATCGCGATGTCGGAATCCAGCCGGTTGGGCGTGCGCACCGCGCGGGAGATCGCCGCCCAGGTGAACAGCCGCGGCGACAGGCGCCAGCCGGCGCGGACGTTGGGCTGGAACTCGAAGCCGGTGAAATCGTTGTACTCGAACTTGCTGCCCAGCGTCAGCGTCAGCGCCTCGGCGAGCGCGATCTGGTCCTGCGCGAAGACGCCGTAGGTCTGCAGCCGGCGCTCGGCCGGCGCGAAGAAGATCACGTAGTCCGGGAATGCGCCGGTGCGGTCCTGCGAATCGCGGTAGCTCAGGCCATAGGTCAGGTGATGGCGCTCGCCCCAGACGCGGTCGTGCTGCACGTCGATGTCCAGCGTGTCGCGTACCTCCGCGAACACCGTCGGCTGACGGCGGTCGCTGTGCGCGTACGACATCTGCGTGGACAGGCGTCCGCCGGCGATGTCGTTGCGTGTCCAGTTGGCCAGCAGATGCGCGCCGAGCAGGTCGGAGGTGGCGGGCTGCTGCTGGATCGTGACCGAGCGGATGCTGCCGTCGTGGAAGTCGCCGGACAGGGTCAGGCCGTCGCGCTCTCCCTTGTAGTCGCCGCGGAAGCCGAACTGGCGGAAGCGCATGCCGTCCTGTGCGTCGCTGCCGTCGGCGCGCTCGCTGCGGTCGATCTCGCGTGCCTGGCCGTACAGCCGCAGCGCGCCGCGCTCGCCGACGCGGCTGCCGCTGCGTCCACCGATGTAGCCGAGTTCCTGCGTGCCGGCGGCGGCGTCCAGGCGCGTGCCCAGCGTCTCGTCGGCCGGTTTGGTGACGATGTTGATCACGCCGTTGACCGCGTTCGCCCCCCACAGCGCGGCGCCGGGGCCACGGATCACCTCGATGCGGTCGATGTCTGGCAGGTAGGTGTCGAGGGCGTCCCAGAACACGCCGGAGAACAGCGGGGTATAGACGCTGCGGCCATCGACCAGCACCTCCAGCTTGTCGCTCGACGTGCTGTTGAAGCCGCGGATGCCGATGGCATAGCTCTGTGCGCTGCTCGCCGCGACGTTGACGCCGGGGATCAGACGCAGCGCCTCCGCCAGATTGCGCGCACCGGCGCGGCGGATCTCCTCGCCGGTCAGCACCGAGATGGCGGCCGCGGCGTCCATCAGCGGTTCGCTGCGCTTGGACACCGAGGTCACCTCGATGCGCATCAGGTCTTCCAGTGACAGCAGGGTCAGATCCTGGCTGACGGCGGCCTGCTCCAGTGCGGCCAGCTCGGTACCCGCCGCTGCGGCCTGCGCCGCAGCCGTGAGGCCCAGCGCCAGGGTCGCGGACAGCACGCTCGTCCGATGCCGGCGCGGGTGTCGGGGACGACGATCCTCGGTCTGATTCATGCCGGGTCCCTCGGGGCGGTATGGCGCCACTCTAGCAAGCCCGGCGCCCGCGGCACTAGATAAGGCGTCCCGGTGCCGACCACTGGTCGATCGTGGCCTGCCGCTCGCCGGGGCGCGGGGAATCAGCCGCGCGCGGCGTGCAGCGGCAGGCGCGTGGTGTTGACGGTCTGGCTCATCGAGATCGACGAGCTGATCTCCTGCACGCCGTCGATCTTCGACAGCTTCTGCCAGAAGAAATGCTCGTAGTCCTCGACGCTCTCGACCAGGATCTTGAGCAGGAAATCGACGTCGCCCATCAGTGTGTGGCACTCGATGACCTGCGGGAACAGCTTCACCGCTTCGAGGAAACGCGGCAACACGTCGCGGCCGTGGCGCGCCATCTTCACGTGCGCGATCACCATCACGCCAAGGCCGACCTTGCGGTGATCGAGCACGGCGACGCGTTCACGGATCACGCCGCTGTCGAGCAGTTTCTGGATGCGCCGCCAGACCACGGTCTTCGACGAGGCCACCCTCTCGGCGATCTCGGCGATCGGCAGCGTCGCGTCACGCTGCAGCAGATCGAGAATGCGCACGTCCAGACCATCCAGATTTTCTTTCATCTGTTCCGAAAACGAGCAATTAACAGGAACGATGTTCCCATCTTGGCCATCCGTGGCGCAAATCAGGGACGATGGTCCGCGGCGCTGTTTCTAGAATGTTCCTTTGATTCGCGCAGCCCCGGCTGCGCCACCGAGGAGAGGCGTCATGGCGCGCAAGAAGCCGACCGAGCCGGCCGCGGCACCCCCCGGGGGACCGCTGCGGCTGCATGTGCCCGAACCGCCGGCGCGGCCCGGCGAGAAACCCGATTTCAGCAACATCAAGGTGCCGCCGGCCGGCCGGCTGCCGCGGCCGCCCCTGGACGCCGGCGAACCGGCGCTGCGCGACTACGCCGACGCGCTGATCCGCGTGCTCGACGACGACGGCAACGCGGTCGGCGAGTGGAATCCGCGGCTCGACGCCGACACCCTGCGCCGCGGCCTGCGCGACATGATGCTGACGCGTGCCTTCGACGACCGCATGCTGCGCGTGCAGCGCCAGGGCAAGACCTCGTTCTACATGAAGTCCACCGGCGAGGAGGCGGTCGCGGTCGCGCAGGCCTATGCGCTCGATCCGGGCGACATGCTGTTCCCGAGCTACCGCCAGCAGGGCCTGCTGATCGCGCGCGGGCACTCGCTGGTCGAGATGATGTGCCAGATCTTCAACAACACGCGCGACCGCCTGAAAGGGCGCCAGTTGCCGATCATGTACTCGGTGCGCGAGAAGAACTTCTTCTCGATCTCCGGCAACCTCGGCACGCAGTATCCGCAGGCGGTCGGCTGGGCGATGGCCTCGGCGATGAAGGGCGACACGCGCATCGCCGCGAGCTGGGTCGGCGAGGGCACCACCGCCGAGGCCGACTTCCACTACGCGCTGACCTTCGCCAGCGTCTATCAGGCACCGGTGATCCTCAACGTCGTCAACAACCAGTACGCGATCTCGTCGTTCCAGGGCATCGCCGGCGGCGAGCGCGCGACCTTCGCGGCGCGTGCGATCGGCTACGGCGTGCCGGGCCTGCGCGTGGACGGCAACGACTTCCTCGCGGTCTATGCGGCGACGAAGTGGGCCGCCGACCGCGCGCGCGGCAACGGCGGGCCGACGCTGATCGAGCTGTTCACCTACCGCGCCGCCGCGCATTCGACCAGCGACGATCCGTCCGCCTACCGGCCGCAGGACGAGTTCGACTGCTGGCCGCTCGGCGATCCGGTCGAGCGCCTGAAACGACACCTGATCACGCTCGGCGAATGGAGCGAGGCGCGTCATGCCGCGCTCACGCAGGAGCTGGAGGAGAAGGTGAAGGCCGATCTCAAGGAAGCGGAGAGCTACGGCACGCTGAGCACCCCGCCGGCCAGTCCGAAGACCATGTTCGAGGACGTGTTCAAGGAGATGCCGCCGCACCTGGTCCGGCAGCGCCAGGAAATGGGGTACTGATCATGGCGACGATGAACATGATCCAGGCGATCAATTCCGCGCTCGACGTGATGCTCGGCCGCGACGACAACGTCGTCATCTTCGGCGAGGACGTCGGCTATTTCGGCGGCGTGTTCCGCGCCACCGCGGGCCTGCAGAAGAAGCACGGCAAGACGCGCGTGTTCGACACGCCGATCGCCGAGGGCGGCATCCTCGGCACCGCGATCGGCATGGGCGTCTATGGGCTGCGCCCGGTCGCGGAGATCCAGTTCGCCGACTACATCTACCCGGCCTTCGACCAGCTCGTGTCCGAGGCGGCGCGCCTGCGCTACCGCTCCGGCGGCGAGTTCTGGGCGCCGATCACGGTGCGCGCGCCCTGCGGCGGCGGCATCTTCGGCGGGCAGACGCATTCGCAGAGTCCGGAGGGCGTGTTCACCCACGTCTGCGGCCTGAAGACGGTGATGCCGTCGAATCCCTACGACGCCAAGGGCCTGCTGATCGCTGCGATCGAGGACGACGATCCGGTGATCTTCTTCGAGCCCAAGCGCATCTACAACGGCCCCTTCGATGGCCACCACGACCGGCCGCTGCAACCCTGGTCGAAGTTCCCGCAGTCCGAAGTGCCCGAGGGCTATTACCGGATCGAGCTGGGCAAGGCGGCGATCGCGCGGCCCGGCAGCGACGTCACCGTGCTCGCCTACGGCACGATGGTCCATGTCTGCCGCGCCGCGGTCGAGGAGGCCGGGGTCGATGGCGAGGTGATCGACCTGCGTACGCTGCTGCCGATCGACCTCGACACGATCGTCGCCTCGGTGAAGAAGACCGGGCGCTGCGTGATCGTGCACGAGGCGACGCGCACCAGCGGCTTCGGCGCCGAGCTGTCGGCGCTGGTGCAGGAGCACTGCTTCCATCATCTCGAAGCGCCGATCGAGCGCGTCACCGGCTGGGACACGCCGTATCCGCACGCCTTCGAGTGGCACTACTTCCCCGGGCCGCAACGGGTGATCCCGGCCCTCAAGCGCGTGATGGAGGCCTGACATGGGGCGATACATCTTCAAGCTGCCGGACGTCGGCGAGGGCATCGCCGAGTCTGAGATCGCCGCCTGGCGCGTCAAGCCCGGCGACGTCGTCGTCGAGGACCAGCCGCTGGTCGATATGCTCACCGAGAAGGCCGCAGTCGAGATTCCGTCGCCGGTCGCCGGCCGGATCGTCGAGCTGCGCGGCGAGCCGGGCGACAAGGTGCCGGTCGGCGGGCCGCTGGTGGTGCTCGAAGTCGAAGGCGCCGGCAATGCGAAGGATGAGGCGCCAGCCGCTGTATCCACGAAGCCCACCGATGTTCCTTCCCTGGCAGTTCAAGGTCATGCCCGCGAAGGCGGGCATCCAGCAGCGGCCAGCACTGTACCCGTGCCGTCTCTGGATTCCCGCTTGCGCGGGAATGACCAATCAGCAGCAGGACTTCCGCAGGCCGCCGCGCGCAAGCCGGGTGACAAGCCGATCGCCGCGCCGGCGGTGCGCCAGCGCGCACGCGAGCTGGGCATCGAGCTGCAGTTTGTTCCCGGCAGCGGTCCGGCCGGCCGCATCACCCATGCCGACCTCGATGCCTACATCGCCGGCGGCGCGCGTCCGGCGGTGGTCGCCGCGTCCGCGCCGCGCACCGCGGTCGAGGAGATCAAGGTCATCGGTGTGCGGCGCAAGATCGCCGAGGCGATGCAGCGCGCCAAGCAGCGCATCCCGCATTTCGCCTATGTCGAGGAACTCGACGTCACCGAGCTGGAGGCGCTGCGCCTGCATCTCAACGACATGCGCAAGCCCGAGCAGCCCAAGCTGACGCTGCTGCCGTTCCTGCTCCGCGCACTGGTGCGCACGCTGCCGCGCTTCCCGCAGGTCAACTCGACCTACGACGACGAGGCCGGCATCGTGCGCCGCTATGCCGCCGTGCACTGCGGCATCGCGACGCAGACGCCCAACGGACTGGTCGTGCCGGTCGTGCGTCACGCCGAGACGCTCGACGTCTGGCAGATGGCGGCCGCGATCCGGCGTCTGGCCGAGACCGCGCGCGCGGGCAAGGCCACGCGCGAGGAACTGTCCGGCTCGACGATCACGATCACCAGCCTCGGCGCGCTCGGCGGCATCGTCTCGACACCGGTGATCAATGCGCCGGAAGTCGCGATCATCGGCGTCAACAAGCTCGTCGAGCGCGCGGTGTTCCGCAACGGCACGGTCGTGCCGCGGCTGACGATGAACCTGTCGTCGTCCTTCGACCACCGTATCGTCGATGGCTACGACGCGGCTTCGTTCATCCAGGCGGTGAAGAACGTGCTGGAACACCCGGCGACATTGTTCATGGAATAGCCCAACCGTCATGCCCGCGCCGGCGGGCATCCACGCGGCGCGCAGTGCCGTGACGGTGTCACTGGATTCCCGCTTGCGTGGGAATGACAAGGCGAGGCAGGAGGGAGTCGATGATGTCCATGGAGAAGGTCAATACCAAGGTCCTGGTGGTCGGTGGCGGACCCGGCGGCTACGTGTGCGCGATCCGCGCCGGCCAGCTCGGGCTGGACACGACGCTGGTGGAGAGCGGGCGCCTGGGCGGCACCTGCCTGATCCGCGGCTGCATCCCGTCCAAGGCGATGATCCACGCGGCGAGCAAGTTCGACGACCTGCGTCATCACGTCGGCGCCGGCCACCTGGGCATCGCGCTCGACGCCGCGCCGCGCCTGGATCTGGCGGCGACGGTGCGATGGAAGGACGGCATCGTCGATCGCCTCAGCAGCGGCATCGCCGGCCTGCTGAAGAAGGCCCGGGTGCGCGTGATCCAGGGCCACGCGAGCTTCAGCGATGCCAAGACCTGCACGGTGGCCGGCGACACGCCGGTCGAGATCCACGCCGAGCACGTGGTCCTCGCCAATGGCTCGGTGGCGGCCGCGCTGCCGAGCCTGCCGTTCGGCGACGGCGTGATCTCTTCGACCGAGGCGCTGGCGCTCTCCGAACTGCCGAAGCGCCTGGTCGTGGTCGGCGCCGGCTACATCGGTCTCGAGCTGGGCATTGCCTTCGCCAAGCTCGGGGTCGCGGTCACCTTCGTCGAGGCGCTGGACCGTATCCTGCCGATCTACGACAGCGCGCTGGTGCGGCCGGTCGAGCAGTGGCTCAGGAAACGCGGCAGCGCCGTGCATCTGAACACCCGGGCGCTGGGCGTCGCGCGCCGCGCCGACGGCCTGCACCTGTCCGTTCAGACCGGCGACGCGGCGCCGGCGACGCTGGTCTGCGACCAGGTGCTCGTCGCCGTCGGCCGTCGCCCGAATACGCGTGGCTGGGGTCTGGAGAACATGGCGGTCGACATGAACGGCCCGTTCGTGAAAATCGACGCGCAGTGCCGCACCTCGATGCGCAATGTCTGGGCGATCGGCGATCTCGTCGGCGAGCCGATGCTCGCGCACAAGGCCTCGGCGCAGGGCGAGAGGGTCGCCGAGATCATCGCCGGAAAACGGCGTGCCTTCGATCCGGTGGCCATCGCCGCCGTGTGCTTCACCGAGCCGGAGATCGTCGCCGCCGGCCTGACGCCGGAGCAGGCCAAGGCGCAGGGCATCGACATCGTCACCGGGCAGTTCCCGTTCGCCGCCAACGGCCGCGCGCTGACGATGGAGGCCGGCTCGGACGGCGGCTTCGTGCGTGTCACCGCGCGCGCCGACAATCACCTCGTGCTCGGCATCCACGCTGTCGGCGCACATGCCTCGGAACTGTCCGGCGAGTTCGCGCACGCGCTGGAGATGGGCGCGGTGCTCGAAGACCTCGCGCACACGATCCACGTCCACCCGACGATCAGCGAGACGCTGCCGGAAGCGGCCCTGGGCGCGCTGGGACACGCGATCCACGTCTGAAGCCTGTGCGACACTGCGGCCCCATTCGGCGGGAGAGCACAGATGTCGGAGCCCACGATCCGGATCGAGCGGCGTGCGCCGCTGTTGATCGTCGCCATCGACCGGCCGCAGGCGCGCAACGCGGTCGATGGTCCGACCGCCGCGGCGCTCGCCGCTGCGTTCCGCGCGTTCGATGCGGACGAGGCGTTCAAGGTCGCGATTCTCACCGGCGCCGGCGCCCACTTCTGCGCCGGAGCGGATCTCAAGGCGGTGGCCTCTGGCGAGCCGGCGCGGGCCAACCGCATCGACGCCGAAGGCGACGGGCCGATGGGGCCGTCGCGCCTGCAGCTGTCCAAGCCGGTGATCGCCGCGGTGTCCGGTTACTGCGTCGCCGGCGGTCTGGAACTGGCGTGCTGGTGCGACCTGCGCGTCGCCGACGAGAGCGCTGTGTTCGGCGTGTTCTGCCGGCGCTTCGGCGTGCCGCTGATCGACGGCGGCACGGTGCGGCTGCCGCGCCTGATCGGCATGTCGCGCGCGCTCGACCTGATTCTGACCGGCCGGCCGGTCGATGCGCACGAGGCCGAGCGTATCGGCCTCGCCAACCGTGTCGTGCCCGCCGGGCAGGCGCTGGCCGAGGCCGAGAAGCTCGCGCTGCAGATCGCCGCGCATCCGCAGGCCTGCCTGCGCAACGACCGCCGCAGCGCCTACGAGCAGTGGCACCTGTCGGAAGCGGAGGCGCTCGCCAACGAGTTCCGTCACGGCCTGACGACGCTGCGGTCCGGCGAGACCGTCGCCGGCGCGACGCGCTTCACCCAGGGCGCCGGACGGCACGGCCGGTTCGAGACCTGAGGACCTGACGATGGACACGCTCAAGACCATGACCTATGCGGTCACCGGACGCATCGCCCGTATCACGCTCGATCGTCCGGAACGCGGCAACGGCATCACCATGGACCTGCCGCGCGAGCTGGCCGCCTGCGTCGAGCGCGCCAATCTCGATCCGGCGGTGCACGTGATCGCACTCAGCGGCAACGGCTCGGGCTTCTGCGGCGGCTACGACCTCGTGGACAGCGCCGAGAGGATGGAACTGGCCAGCGACAACCCGGCCGTGCCGCCCGGCTCGCCACTCGATCCGCGCGTGCAGATGCGCAATCACGATCCGCGCGGCGTCTGGGACCCGGTGCTCGACTACGCGATGATGAGCCGCAACGTGCGAGGCTTCATGAGCCTGTTCCACAGCGAGAAGCCGGTGGTGTGCAAGGTGCACGGCTTCTGCGTCGCCGGCGGCACCGACATGGCGCTGTGCTCGGACCTGCTGGTGATCGCCGACGACGCCAAGATCGGCTACCCGCCGGCGCGCGTCTGGGGTTCGCCGACGACCTCGATCTGGTTCCACCGCATCGGCCCGGAAAAGGCCAAGCGCCTGCTGTTCACCGGCGACTGCCTGTCGGGCAAGGAGGCGCAGGCATGGGGTCTGGCGATCGAATCGGCGCCGAAGGACCAGCTCGACGAGCGCTTCGAGATCCTGCTCGGTCGCATCGCGCGCCTGCCGATCAATCAGCTGGTGATGATGAAGCTGCTGGTGAATCAGTCGATCCTGCAGCAGGGACTGCACACCACGCAGATCCTCGGCACCTTCTTCGACGGCATCACGCGGCACACGCCGGAGGGCTACGCCTTCCAGCAGCGCGCCGCGGCAGCGGGCTTCAAGCAGGCCGTGCGCGAGCGTGACGAGCCGTTCGGCGACTTCGGCCTGTCCACGTTCAAGGGCTGAGCCAGGCCGCGGCGCCTCGCGGTCACTGCTGCGGCGCCATCGACGGCTCGCGCGACGCGGCGAGCACCATCGTCTGGCCGGCGGCGCCGATGACGCGCAACGCCGGCAGCGTCGCCTCGCGGTGCAGCGCCGTTGCCAGTTCGGCACGGATCTGCGCCAGCGCCTGGTTGCCCTGCTGCGCGATGGCCTGCCCGAGCGGCGCATCCGGATCGCGCTCTGCTGCGGCTGCGGCGCCGATGCCCAGCGCGAGCAGTGCGGTGGCAATGAGGAGCTGTATGCGTGCGTTCATGTCCGACTCCGTTCCGATGACCGATGCTGGGCCGGCGTGGCGCCGGATGCCAGCGAAAAGGCGACAAACAATCCGTCGTCGCGTGCCCGCATCTGCATGCGTTGGAGTCATGCTGAAATCCCGTGGCATGCACCGCGGCGTGGACAGGATCATCGGCTTGTATGCGTGCGCGCTCAAACGATATCTTTGCATCGCATGCATGCGTTTACGGAATGCGAAATGGGGGATGGGACATGGCCCGTCCGGCGCTCCCGCAGCTTGACCTGCTGATCGGCTTCGAATCGGCCGCGCGACACCTGTCGTTCACCCGGGCGGCGGCGGAGCTGCACCTGACGCAGTCGGCGATCAGCCGCCAGGTGCAGGCACTGGAGCAGCAGCTCGGCGTGCCACTGTTCGAGCGCCGCCATCGCGCACTGCTGCTCACCGAGGCCGGACAGCTGCTGCAACGGAGCACCGCCGACGCGCTGCAGGCGATCGAGAAGACCACGCAGCGCATCCGCGGCCTCAAGTCGCCGCGCACGCTGACGGTGACGACCGTGGTGTCGTTCGCATCGCTGTGGCTGGTGCCGCGCCTGCCGCAGTTCCGTGCGCAATACCCGCTCGCCGACGTGCGCATCGCCGCGGACAACCGCGTCGTCGATCTCGCCCGCGAGCGCATGGACGTCGCCATCCGCTACTGCGCGCCGGAGCGGGCGCCGCCGCAGGCCCGCAAGCTGTTCGGCGAAGAGGTCATGCCGATGTGCAGTCCGCGCCTGCTCAGGGACCGCGCGCGGCCGCTGCGCCGGCCCGAGGACCTGCGCCACCACACCCTACTGCACGACGACATGATCGACGCGACGCCGTGGCTGGAGTGGCCGACCTGGCTCGAAGCGCATGGCCTGCGCGATCTCAGGCCGGCTGGTGATCTGCATTTCTCGCTCTACGACCAGATGATCCAGGCCGCGCTCGACGGCCAGGGCGTCGCGCTCGGCCGCCTGCCACTGCTGGCACAGCTGATCGAGAGCCGCCGCCTGGTCGCACCGTTCGCCATCGGCAAGAACGCGTCGATGCCGCAATCGACGCGCGCGTTCTTCGCGATCCCCGAACCATCTGCCGCGTCGCGCCCCGAAGTGCAGGCCTTCGTCGATTGGGTCGTCGCCGAAGCCGCGAAACCGCCGGTGCAGGCACGGCGTCGCGGGCCGGCTATGATGCCGCGTCCCTGAAGGAGATCCCCATGTCGCACGTCAGCCCGATGCTCGCACCGGCCATGGGCCTGGTGTTGTGGACCTTCGTGATGTGGTTCTGGATGTACGCCACGCGCATCCCGGCGATCCGCGCGGCGAAGATGCGGCTCGACCCCGACGCGCCGCGCGGCGAGCAGATGGCGACGCTGCCGCCGTCGGTGCGCTGGAAGGCCGACAACTACAACCACCTGTTCGAGATGCCGACGATCTTCTATCCGACGGTGCTGGTGCTCGCCTTCATCGGCGACACCTCGGCGTCGAGCCTGGCGCTGGCCTGGACCTATGTCGGTCTGCGCGTGGTCCACAGCGTGTTCCAGGCGACGGTCAACAAGATCGAGGTGCGCTTCGTACTGTTCTCGATCTCGTCGTTGGTGCTGCTGGCACTGGCCCTCAAGGCGGCCTGGGCGGTGATGGGCTGACGACGGCCGCGGTCCGGCCCCGATGTGAATAGTGGGCCCAGCAGGACTTGAACCTGCAACCGAAAGATTATGAGTCTTCTGCTCTAACCGATTGAGCTATAGGCCCGCGCGGAACGGCTGGCGCCGCCATTGCTGCGACGCGGAATTGTAGCGGAAGGGTGCATGGCGGCCGGTGCCGGCCGCGGTCATAGCCCGATCTGGCCAATCGGGCGGGGCATACGGGCTAGAATGGCCAGGACCGGGGCCGGCCGTCGGCTGGCGCTGGCCGTTCATCGAGCGTCGGAAGATGACCATCCGGGCCAAACTGGTTGCCGTCATTGTGCTGGTCAACCTCGCCATCGCGGTGGCGGGCATCGTGGTCATGCCCTCGTTCCGCGCGCAGGACGGCCTGGAGCCGGGACTGCGCGGGCACGCCAACCGGATCTCGATGGCCGTGGTGATCGACGCGGCCCTGCGCGAGATGCACTACCAGGCCGAGCTGGCACGCCGGGCCGTGGCTGCAGGCGGCGATCCGGCATCCGCGCTCGATCGCGTGCGCCAGGAGCTGGGCGGCGCGCTCGGCCAGCTCGCGTTCCTCGGCAGCGGCGATCCCACGAACGTCGCCGAGGTCCGTGCCCTGCTGGCGACGGGCGCCGAGACGATCGACGTGCTCGCGCAGCAGCGGCCGTTCACGCCTGAAACCGCGGCCGAGCTGGCCGCAACGACGCTGGACCTGCAGTACCGCGCCGGGCGCCTGTTGACCACGCTGCAGGAGGCCGACAACAGCGGTGGCCTGCAACAGGCGCTCGCCGGCCTCGCCGACCTGCGGCGCCACATGGACCTTGCGCTGGCCAGCGCCGGCGGCGCGCTGCTGCTGTCGCTGGGCCTGAGCGTGTTCGCCTACCGGCGCCTGATCCAGCCGCTGGGCGCGGTGACCGGCAGCCTCAACGCCGTGCTCACCGGGCACCAGCCGAACCAGCGCCTGCAGGAGACGCAGGATGAGTTCGGCGACATCGTCCGCGCGATCCGCAAACTGCAGGCGCAGGCCGAGCACATCCGCCGCATCGCCTATGAGGATCCCGGCACGGGCCTGCCCAACCGCAACAGCCTCGATGCGGAGCTGCGCGAGGTGCGCCGGCTGCGGCCGATCGATGGCACGCACGGCCTGATCGCCATCGGTTTCGACACCTACGATCACCTGCGCAGCGGGTTCGGCATCCGCGTCGCCGAATCGGTGATGCGCGTCGCCGCGCAGCGTCTGCACGGCCTGGATCCGATGCCGGTGTCGGTGTTCCGGCTCGAACCGCAGATCCTCGGCGTGCTGGTCGATCGCGGTATCGCCGAGGCGGTGACGCGCGCCGATCTCAAGCGCATCGCCGCCGAGGCGTTCACGCGCCTGGCTGCGCCGGTCGAAGTGGACGAACAGCGCTACCTGCTGGGTGTGTCGGCCGGCGCGGCGATCTATCCGGACGACGCGCGCGACGCCGAGGAATACGTCAACGTCTGTCTGGAGGCGCAGCGCCAGGCGCGCGCGGTCGGCAGCGGCCATCTGCGTTTCGGCGAACGTGGCCACACCCACCGCCTGCGCAAGCACCTGGCGCTGGCCGAGCAGATCCGCACGGGTCTGCGCAGCGGTCAGTTCGTGCCGTATTTCCAGCCGGTGGTCGATGCCGCCAAGGGCAAGGTGGTCGGCGCCGAGATCCTGGTGCGCTGGCGCCAGCCGGACGGCCGCGTGATCCTGCCGGGTGAGTTCATCCTCATCGCCGAGTCGTCGGAGACGATCCGCGACATGACGCGCGAGGTGCTGGTGCAGGCCTGCCAGTCGATCCGGTCGTGGTCGGACCAGGGCCTGGTGCTGAGCGTGTCGTTCAACCTCTCGGCCAAGCTGCTGTCGCCACACATCCTGGGCATCTGCCGCGAGGCGCTCGCGGCCAGCGGCTTGCCCGCGTCACAGCTGGTGGCCGAAGTCACCGAAACCGCGCTGGTCGGCAATCTCGACGGTGCCGAGGAGGTGCTGCGCGCATTGCGCGACAACGGCGTCCGCCTGTGCCTCGACGACTTCGGCACCGGTTACTCGTCGCTGATGCATCTGTACCGGTTCCCGATCGACCGCATCAAGATCGATCCGGTGATCACGCGTGCCGTGTCGCAGACCACGCGCGCCGCCGAGATCGTCCGGTCGATGGCGATGCTGGCGGCGCGCCTGGGCCTGTCGATCGTCGTCGAGGGCATCGAAACCGACGAGGAGGCGCAGCGCCTGCGCGATCTGGGCTGCTCGGTGCAGCAGGGCTTCCTGTACAGCCGCGCGATGCCGGAGGAGCAGTTCGTCGAATGGTCGCGGCAGTTCGAGGCGCGCGCCGCCGCGGCCTGATCCGTTTCGCGGGGCCGGTGTTTCGGGCATAAATCCGGGACGCCGGAGCGCAGCGGGCGCGCCGCGCCACGCCTAGGATGCGCGCAGCTGTCATGAGGGTGATTCGATGACTTCGCTGCCGGTTCGTCTGCAGACTCTGCTCGATCGCACGCGCGTGGCCGACGGCCTCGCCCCGCTGCTGCTGCGCCTGTACCTGGTGCCGGTGTTCTGGATGGCCGGTCTGCAGAAATTCCACAACTTCGATAGCACCGCCGAGTGGTTCGGCAACGCCGACTGGGGTCTGGGCCTGCCGTTTCCGTATCTGATGGCGGGGCTGGCGACTGCCGCCGAGCTGGGCGGTGCGATTCTCCTCGCGCTGGGCCTGGCGGTGCGCTGGATCAGCCTGCCGCTGATGGTGACGATGCTGGTCGCCATCGTCACGGTGCACTGGGAGCACGGCTGGCTGGCGATCGCGGAGGACATGGGCCCGTTCGCCACCGAGCGCACGATGCTGGCGATCGAACGTCTCAACGAGGCCAGGGAGATCCTGCGCGAACATGGTGATTACGAGCACCTGACCGAGCACGGACGGCTCGTGGTCCTCAACAACGGCATCGAGTTCGCGGCAACTTACTTCGTCATGCTGCTGTCACTGTTCTTCACTGGAGCAGGGCGCCACGTTTCGCTCGACTTCTGGATCCGCCGGCGCTACATGAGCGTATAAGCTTCCGCGGCCGGCGCCGAGTCGACGTCCGGCCGCTGTCCGGGTCGCCGCATCGTGGCGGCCCTTCACTTCACCGCCCGTCCGGGCTCATTGCACAAGGAGAGACAGATGAACATGAACCGTAAACCGCTGGCGATCGCGCTGGGCGCGGCTTTCGCACTGACCGGTGCGGCCGCACAGGCTTCCGTGTTCCAGGCCGCCGATCTGGGAGCGGGCTACATGGTGGCCTCGGCCGGCGACGCCAAGACCGGCGAGGCCAAGTGTGGCGAAGCCAAGTGCGGCGAGAAGATGGGCATGAAGGGCAAGGCCGAAGGCACCTGCGGCGAGGGCAAGTGTGGCGAGGGCAAGTGCGGCGAGACGGCGTTCAAGATGATGGACAAAAACGGCGACGGCATGCTGTCCAAGGACGAGTTCATGGCCGCGCACAAGCGTACCGAGGGCAAGTGCGGCGAAGGCAAGTGCGGCGAGAAGAAGAAGTAAGCCACTGCAGTTGAGCATCGGATGAGTTTTCTGCCTTCATCCGGAGCGCACGGCGCGGGCCTGGGCCTGCGCCGTGCGCTGCTCGATGCGCTGATCGATCAGTCCCCGGCCGCGGTCGGCTTTCTCGAAGTGGCGCCGGAGAACTGGATGCGCGTCGGCGGCCGCCTCGGCCGCCAGTTCCGCGCGCTGACCGAGCGCTATCCCTTCGTCACCCACGGGCTGTCGCTGTCGATCGGCTCGCCGGCGCCGCTGGACGAGGACTTCGTGCGCGAGCTGAAAGTCTTCCTCGACCGCCACGGCATCGCCGATTACAGCGAGCACCTGAGCTACTGCTCGGACGACGGCCATCTCTACGACCTGATGCCGATTCCGTTCACCGCGGCGGCCGTCGAGCACGTCGCCGCGCGCGTGCGCCGCGTGCAGGACATCCTCGAACGCCGCATCGCGCTGGAGAACGTCAGCTACTACGCGCCGCTCGCCAGCGAGCTGAGCGAACTGGAATTCATCAACGCGGTGATTGCCGAGGCGGACTGCGATCTGTTGCTCGACGTCAACAACATCTACGTCAACGGCATCAATCACCGCTACGACGCGGCTGCCTTCCTCGACGCCTTGCCGCTCGACCGGGTGCGTTACGTCCACGTCGCCGGGCATTACGTGGAGGCCGAGGATCTGCGCGTCGATACGCACGGCGCCGACGTGATCGATCCGGTCTGGGCGCTGCTCGATCGTGCCTATGCGCGCTGCGGTGTCGTGCCGACGCTACTCGAGCGCGACTTCAACGTTCCGCCGCTCGCAGACCTGCTGCGCGAGCTGGAGCAGATCCGCTCGATCCAGGCGCGCCACGCGCCGACGGTGCACGCGACCCATGCCTGAGTTCCAGCAGATCCAGTATCAGTTCGCGGCGCATCTGCGCGATCCGCGCAAGGCTGCGCCGGACGGCATCGAGGACCGGCGCCTGCAGATCTATCGCGACCTGTTCTACAACAACGTCGAGGACTGCCTGCGCAGCGCCTTTCCGGTGCTGCGGCGCATCTCGTCCGATGCCGTCTGGCATGCGCGTGTGCGCGATTTCTATGCGCGCCACCGCAGCCGCGCGCCGCAGTTCCATCGCGTGCCGGAGGAGTTTCTGCGCTATCTCGAAGACGAGCGTGGCGTGCACCCCGACGATCCGCCGTTCCTGCGTGAGCTGGCGCACTACGAATGGGTCGAGCTGGAGTTGTCGATCGCGCCGCTGGAGCTGAGCCCGGACCTGGCCGATCCGAATGGGGACCCCTTGGCCGCCCCCCCACTGCTGTCGCCGCTGGCGTGGACGCTCGCCTACGACTACCCGGTGCAGCGCATCGGTCCCGATTTCCAGCCGGCCGCGCCCGGTGCGCAGCCGACGTACCTGATCGTCAACCGCGACCGTCACGACCAGGTGCGCTTCCTCGAAGTCAACGCGGTGACCGCGCGGCTGACGACGCTGATCGAAGCCGAACCGGCAGCCAGCGGCCGCGAACTGCTGCTGCGCATCGCCGGCGAGCTGCAGCATCCCGATCCCGAGGTCGTGGTTGCCGAAGGTGCGCGCATCTTCGCGCAGCTGCGCGATCGCGACATCCTGCTCGGCACGCGACGGCCGGGCACGCGCGCGTAGCGGACCGCGCCGACAGCGGCCGCCAGCCGGTACAATAGCGGCTCTCCTGGAGCCCGACCCCGATCATGAGTGCAGTCGCCGAACAGGCGGCGCGTCGCCGCACGTTCGCCATCATTTCCCATCCCGACGCGGGCAAGACCACGCTGACGGAAAAGCTGCTGCTGTTCGGTGGCGCGATCCAGCTCGCCGGCACGGTCAAGGGCCGCAAGGCCAGTCGCCATGCGACGTCCGACTGGATGGCGCTGGAACAGCAGCGCGGCATCTCGATCACGACCTCGGTGATGCAGTTCCCGTACAACGGCAAGGTCGTCAACCTGCTCGACACGCCGGGCCACGAGGACTTCTCCGAGGACACCTACCGCACGCTGACCGCGGTCGATTCGGCGCTGATGGTCATCGACTGCGCCAAGGGCGTCGAGGCGCGCACGATCAAGCTGATGGAAGTGTGCCGGCTGCGCGACACGCCGATCGTCACCTTCATCAACAAGCTCGACCGTGAGGGCCGGCCGCCGCTGGAGCTGCTGGACGAGGTCGAGAAGGTGCTCGGCCTGCACTGCACGCCGATCACCTGGCCGCTGGGCATGGGCCGCGACTTCAAGGGCGTCTATCACCTGCTCGAAGACCGCTTCTATCTCTATTCGGGCGACAAGCACCGCGTGTCCGAGATCGAGACCGTCGATGGCCTGATGAACCCGCAGATGGCCGAGCGTTTCGGCGACGTGTACCGGACCATGCGCGACGAGATCGAGCTGCTGCAGATGGCCGGCACCGAGTTCGACCTCGGCCAGTACCGCGCGGCCAAGCTCACGCCGGTGTTCTTCGGCTCGGCGATCAACAACTTCGGCATCCGCGAGCTGCTCAACGGCTTCACCGAGTGGGCGCCGCCGCCGCAGCCGCGCAAGGCCAAGGTTGCCGGCGGTGAGCGTGACGTCGCGCCGGGCGAGGACCGGTTCAGCGGCTTCGTCTTCAAGATCCAGGCGAACATGGATCCGAAGCACCGCGACCGCGTCGCCTTCATCCGCGTCTGCTCCGGTGCCTACAAGCGCGGCATGACGCTGCACTCGGTGCGCCTGGGCGGGCCGGTGCGCGTGTCGCACGCGCTGACCTTCATGGCCGCCGACCGCGACGTCGTCGAGGAAGCCTTCCCCGGCGACATCATCGGGCTGCACAACTACGGCACCATCGCCATCGGCGACTCGTTCTCCGAGGGCGAGGAGCTGCGCTTCACCGGCATCCCCAACTTCGCGCCGGAACTGTTCCGCCGCGTGATCCTCAAGGACCCGCTCAAGGCCAAGCAGCTCAACAAGGGCCTCGACCAGCTCTCGGAGGAGGGCGCAACGCAGGTTTACCGGCCGATCACCAACAACGACATCGTGCTCGGCGCGGTCGGCGTGCTGCAGTTCGATGTCGTGCAGTACCGGCTCAAGGACGAGTACGGCGTGGACTGCGTGTTCGAACCGGTGCAGGTCAACACCGCGCGCTGGGTCGAGTGCGCCGACGACAAGAAGCTGCGCGAGTTCCGCGACAAGAACGACACGCGCCTGGCGCTGGATCACTACGGCGACCTCGTTTACCTCGCGTCGAGCGCGGTCAACCTGGCGATGGCGCGCGAGCGCTTCCCGGACATCCGTTTCCTGGAGACGCGCGAACACGGGCGATGAGCCCGACCCATCGCCGGGTCCCGATTCCCGATTCCCGATTCCCGATTCCCGATTCCAGACTCCCGACTGCCGATTCAAGCCATGCACGCACCGCTGACTTCCCGCCGCCTCGATCCTGCCAGCTGGCCGATGATGGTTCTGTTCGTGGCGATCCACCTGGCCTGCTTCGGTGCGATCGTCACCGGCGTCAGCTGGGGCGACTTCGCGCTGTGCGTCGCGCTGTACGCGGTCCGCATGTTCGGCGTCACCGCCGGCTACCACCGCTACTTCGCGCACCGCGCCTACAAGACCGGGCGCGTGATGCAGTTCCTGCTGGCCTGCCTGGCGCAGTCGTCGCTGCAGTCGGGCGCGCTGTGGTGGGCGGCCAAGCACCGGGACCACCACAAGTACTCGGACACGCCGCTGGACGCGCATTCGCCACGCCAGTACGGCTTCTGGTTCTCGCACATGGGCTGGATCTTCAACCGGCAGGCGCAGCAGGCCGACTACGCGCGCATCCCGGAGTTCACGCAGTACCCGGAGCTGCGCTTCATCGACCGGTACCACTGGATTCCCGGTACGGTGCTCGGTCTGTCCGTGTTTGCGCTCGGTGGCTGGTCGGCGCTGGTCGTCGGCTTCTTCTGGTCCACCGTGCTGCTCTGGCACGGCACCTTCTGCATCAACTCCCTGGTGCACGTGTTCGGCAGGCAGCGCTACCTGACCGGTGACGATTCGCGCAACAACTGGCTGTTCGCGCTGCTGTCGCTGGGCGAGGGCTGGCACAACAACCACCACTACTACATGGCCTCGGCGCGTCAGGGCTTCCGCTGGTGGGAGGTGGACATCACCTACTACCTGCTGCTGGGCCTGAAGTCGGCCGGCCTGGTCTGGGACCTGCGCGATCCGCCGGCGCACGTGCTGGCCGGCGAGCGGCAGGTGTCGCAGGAGATGAAGGACCGCATCGCCGCGCTGCTGGCGCACTCGTTCTCGGCGGACCGCATCGTCAAGCGCATGCAGAAGCGCTGGGCCGAACTGAACCCGGGCCAGAGCTTCGACGACTGGCGCGCGCGCTGGCAGGAGCAGCTCGCCCACGGCCGCGAGCAGATCGCGCATCTGATCCATCCGGAACTGCCGAGCCTCGACCAGCTGTACCGCCGCGCGCGCAAGCAGTTTGCGCGCACGCCGGCGCTGGAGGAGATCGTCGCCCGCGCCCGCGAGATGCTGGCGCAGTCGGTGATGATGCGACTCGAAGCCGTGCCGGTGCGTTGACGAACACGCAGACGCCGTCATTCCCGCGGAAGCGGGCATCCCGTCGGCGGGCAAGCGCTGGATGCCCGCCTGCGCGGGCATGACCATGTCCCCGGTGCATGACCCCTACGCCGCACTGCGTTTCCGCGAGTTCCGCCATCTCGTCGGCGCCAACTTCCTGCTGACCTGTGCGCTGCTGATCCAGCAGATCGCGCTGGCCTACGAGCTGTACCGCCTCACCGGCGACCCGCTGTCGCTGGGCCTGATCGGACTGGCCGAGGCCGTGCCCTTCATCGGCCTGGCGCTGTTCGGCGGCTATCTGGCCGATCGCCGCGACAAGCGCACGCTGATCCGCTTGTCGCTGTGGGTGATCCTGCTCGCGGCCGGCTTGCTTGCGATCCTGTCGCGTCCCGATGCGCGCGAAGCACTGAAGCAGTCCGGCTGGCTGTGGGCGGTGTATCTGACCATCGCCGTGCTCGGCCTCGCGCGCGGCGTGCTGTCGCCATCCGCCTCCTCGTTGCGCGCCTTTCTCGTGCCGCGCGAGGCGCTGGGCAGCGCGGCGACCTGGTCGAGCACGATCTGGCAGGCCGGCGCGATCCTCGGGCCGGTCGCCGGCGGTTTTGCATACGCCTCCTTCGGCCTCACCGGTTCACTGCTGATCGCGATGGGCCTGATCCTGGTCGCGGAGCGACTCGTTGCGACGATCGCGCCGCGACCGGTGCCGGTCGATCCCGGCGCGCAGGCGCGCATGTGGCAGGCGCTGCGCGAGGGGCTGGCCTACGTGCGGCGCACGAAGATCATCCTTTATGCGATCTCGCTGGACATGTTCTCGGTGCTGTTCGGCGGCGTGATTGCGATCCTGCCGGTGTTCGCCGAGGACATCCTCAAGGTTGGCCCCGAGGGACTGGGCCTGATGCGCAGCGCACCGGCGGCCGGCGCGATCCTGACCATGCTGGTCTGCGCCTGGCATCCGCCGACCGCGCAGGCCTGGCGCAACCTGCTGCTCGCCGTCGCCGGCTTCGGGCTCGCCACGCTGGTGTTCGCGCTGTCGCCGGTGTACGGGCTGTCCTGTCTGGCGCTGTTCTGCACCGGCGTGTTCGACAGTGTCAGCGTGGTCATCCGCCAGACCATCCTGCACGTCGTGCCACCGGATCACCTGCGCGGGCGCGTGCAGTCGGTCAACAGCATCTTCATCAGCGCGTCGAACGAACTCGGCGCCTTCGAATCCGGCCTCGCCGCGCGCCTGCTCGGCACCGTGCCCTCGGTGGTCTTCGGCGGCGCGATGACGCTGGCGACGGTGGGCCTGATCTGGCAGCGCTCGCGCGACCTGCTGGCCGAGCGCTTGCTGCAGCACGCGCGCTAGACGCGCAGCCGCGCCCAGTCGCGCCGTTCCCAGGCAAAGATGAAGACGATCGCCTGCAGCAGGCGGTAGCTGCCCATCGCGATCCACAGCGTGGTCAGGCCCATGCCCAGCACCGGGCCGAGCAGCCAGGCCGCCGGCAGGAACAGGCCCCACTGGAAACCGGTGGCGATCCACATCACCAGGCGCGCGGCGCCGGCACCGAGCAGCGCCTGCATCATGATCAGGCCCAGGCCGTCGAGCAGGATGGTCGCGCCGACCAGGCGCAGCGGCACGCGGCCGAGATCGACGAGGGCCGGTTCGCGCAGGAACAGCGTCAGGATCGGATCGGTGGCGAGCAGCATCGCCAGTGCGAGCGGACCGAAGATCCACAGGCCAACGCGGTACACGTCCCAAGCCCAGTGGTGCGCGATGTCGGGTTGCCGGCGGCCGAGCGCCTGGCCGCAGAGCGTTGCCGCGGCGATGCCGAGCGCGATGCCGGGCAGCACCGCGGTCAGCGAGATCGTCGTCAGCACGTTGGCGACCGCCAGCTCCTGCGTGCCGACCTGGCCGACGATCCAGAACAGCACGGCGAAGCCGCTGGCGAACAGCAGCTGCTGCACCGAAGACGGCAGGCCGATGCGCAGCAGGCCGCGGAACTGTTCGCGCGAGGGGCGGCGGACGAGGAAGCCCTGCGCGCGCGCATGGGCGAGTCCCAGGCGGAAGTACAGCGCGGTGCCGACGAACAGCGCCAGCGTCGTGCCCAGCCCGGCGCCGGCCGTGCCCATGCGCGGCAGGCCGAACAGGCCGTGGATCAGCGTGTAGCTGAAGATCACGTTGAGCACGTGCATCGTCACCAGGGTCTGCATGTAGAAGCCGGTGAGCTTGGCCGCGCTCCAGTAGCCGCGGAACGAGAAATTCATGCCGACCAGCGCGATCGCCAGCAGGCGCCACTGCAGGTAGGGCACACCTTCGTGTACGACCGCGGGATCCTCGACCAGCGCCGCGAAGACCGCCGGCGTCGCCGCGATCAGCAGCACCGACAGCGGCAGGCCGATCGCCAGCGACAGCAGCAGGCCGCCGTTGAGCGGGATCGCCGCCTCCTCGCCGTGACCTTCGCCGATGCGGCGCGCGGCGATCGCCTGCACGGCCGGCGAGAATCCGGTGATGAAGGCCACCGCCATGAAGTTGAGGAAGCCGGCAAGCCCGGTCGCGGCCAGTGCCGCAGGCCCGAGGCCGCCGACCATCCAGGCATCAACCAGGTTCAGCAGGTTCTGCGAAAGCATGCCGCCGAGAATCGGCAGCGACAGCGCCAAGATCTCGCGCCGGCGCTCGCGTGGCGCGAGAAGCCGCCCGTCTGCGGTCGCGCTCAGGCCGCGCTCCTACTTCTGCTGCGCGGTGTTGACGATGGCCGCGGCGAGCGAGAACGGTCGCTCGCCGAGCAGCCGCACCAGCCCTTCCGGCAGATGGCGTTTGTCCAGCTGCAGTACCGAAACCTGCGCGAAGCCCTGCGGCGACTCGCCGGCCCAGGACTCCGCGACCGGCTGCTCGGCCGCGCGGCGCGGCACGATGCCCAGCGCGGCGAGCCGGTCGGCCTGCGGCAGCAGCTGGTGGCTGCCGTCGGCCAGCGAGGCGGTCGAGGCCTGGATCTCGACCCAGGTGTTGAGGTCGAGCTGCAGCAGCGGTTCGGCCAGCGCACGCAGCGCCGGCACTTCGAGCGCACGTGCGGCGGCGCGCTGCACCAGGCCGCCGGCGCGCTGCACCAGGCTCAGCGCGGTGTTGCCGGAGGTGCTCAACGCCGGACGTTCACCTCCGGGTCGCGCAGCCTGCAGCGCCGGGCGCAGCGCGCTGGCGAAATTGGTCTGGATGTGCGCGCGCAGGCGCAGGCGCTCACCATCGGCTTGCGGTTCGTTGACCAGCTGGACCTGCACGCGCCACAGCGGCTGGTCCTGGCCCACGGGCAGCTCGGCGCTGAACGCCATGCGCTCCTCGACCGGCGCGTCCGTGGCCTGCGCGCGGCGTGTCGCAGTGCCGCTGATGCGGCGGCGGATGCGCTTTAACATGCGTGCCCTGAGGAAATGACGGTCCGATCCATGCCGGCATCATATCGCTTCAAGGTTCATGGCCGCGTGCAGGGCGTGTTCTTCCGGCAGTCCACCGCCGACACCGCGCACAGTCTCGGCCTGCACGGCTGGGTGATGAACTGCGCGGACGGTTCAGTGGAGGGCTGCGCCGCCGGCGCCGACGAGGCGCTGGAACAGCTGCGGCGCTGGCTGCAGCGCGGCCCTCCGGCCGCGCGCGTCGATCGGCTCGACTGGGTGGCGGCGTCCGAGGTGCCGACCGGCGGATTCGTCGTTCGCCGCTGAGGCTGGCTCAGCCCGCGGCCATCTCGAAGGCGCGGCGGTAGATCACGTCGAAGGAGAAGCTGCGCGTGTGCGCCTTGGATTCGACGTACTCGGCCATGCGCCGCAGACGCGCCGGCAGCTGCATGATCTTGTCCTGCGCGCTGCGACCGGCGGCGGACAGGCCGTCGAGCGCGTCGATCGCCCAGTGCCTGACCAGATCCTCGACCAGCTTGAGGTACTCGCGCGGCCCGTAGATGCCGGCACGGCGCTCGACTTCCGACATCTGCGCATAGCCCTGGATGTTGTGTCCGGGCATTGCCAGCGCCGGTGCGATCGCGGCCAGCGCCGCCAGTGCACGATTGGTGTCGGCCCTGAGCACTTCGCTGAAGCTGTCGCGGTAGAACGCGTAATGCCGGGCTTCGTCGGCGCAGATGTGCGCGAGGATCTTCTGCAGCTGCGGTTCGTACTGGCCGGCGAGACGACCGGCGTTGGCATGCGCGGTCTGCGTCGCCTTCTCCTGCAGGCTGGTGTAGGCCAGCAGCCGGTAAGGGTCGTCCTTCCACTCCGGATTGAAGCCGGATTCGATGTACTGGTACTGCATCTGTTCGAGTGCCTTCATGTCGAACAGGCGGGCATCGCGCACGTAGTCGCGCAGCACGCAGCCGTGGCGATCCTCCTCGGCGGTCCACAGATTGTTCCATTCCGCCCAGACGCCGTCGTGACCCAGGTACTGGGCCACGAGGCGGTGGAAGTGCGGCAGACCTTCCTCGGTCAGCAGGTTGAGCGCGAGTGCGACACGCACGCTGTCCGGCAGGCCGCGCGCGCGTTCGCGTAGCGCCGCCAGTTCGGCGTCGCCGTCGTCGCCGGTGGGCAGCAGCTCGCTGGGCATCCACAGCTTGCGCGCGTCGCGGTGGCGCTGCATCAGCTCGGCGATGCGCGGTGCGATGGTATCGAGCACCTCGCGCTGGGCGGGCAGATCAGGATTCTTGCTTGCAAACATGGTCGAGTCCCCACAACAGCCTTGGTCAGGCAAGACACCTGCCTTTACGGACCTGAAAGTCTAGCCAGATTCAGCCGCAGGCAGGAGCCGTGTGTCCAGCCGCCGCGGTGCCTCAGCGGCTGCCGCTGCGGATCAGTTCCAGGAACTCCTGGCGGGTGCGCGGATCCTCGCGGAAGCGGCCGAGCATCACCGAGGTGATCATGCTGGAATTCTGTTTCTGTACACCGCGCATCATCGCGCATAGATGCTGCGCTTCGATGACGACGGCGACGCCCATCGCGTGGGTCACGCGCTCGATCGACTGGCCGATCTGCTGCGTCAGGTTCTCCTGGATCTGCAGGCGGCGCGCGTACATGTCCACGATGCGCGGGATCTTCGACAGGCCGATGACCTTGCCGCTCGGCAGGTAGGCGACATGGGCCTTGCCGAAGAACGGCAGCAGGTGGTGCTCGCACAGCGAGTACAGTTCGATGTCGCGCACGATCACCATCTCGTCGTTGCTGGACTCGAAGACCGCACCGTTGACGATCTCGTCGAGGTCCTGCTCGTAGCCCTGGGTCAGGAACTCCATCGCGCGGGCGGCGCGGTATGGCGTGCGCAACAGACCTTCGCGGTCGGGGTTTTCGCCGAGGGCTTCGATGATCGCGCGGAAGGAGTCTTCCATGACGGTCTGCCGGTTGAATGAACCCGCATTATCCCATGCGCCGCGGCCCGGCCACGTAGAATGGACGGGGTAGATCCCGTTCGAGCCGGCGCCCGCCCGGGCGTCGGACGTCATCGCCAGCAAACCGTGCCCAGACCCGTGAAGCAGATCCAGGAAATCCCGATCGACCTGATCCGGCCGGGCAGCCAGCAGGCGCGGCGCAGCTTCGATCCCGATGCGCTGGCCGAGCTCGCCGAGAGCATCCGCGAATCCGGCGTCGTCCAGCCGGTGGTGCTGCGCACGCGCGTCTGGGGCTACGAGCTGCTCGCCGGCGAGCGGCGCTGGCGTGCGGCGCAGCAGGCCGGCCTGCACGAGATCCCGGCGGTGATCCGCGACGACCTGTCCGATGCCGAAGCCTTCGTCGTCGGCCTGATCGAGAACCTGCAACGCGAGTCGCTGACGCCGATGGAAACCGCCGCCGGCCTCAAGCGCCTGGGCGAGCTGTTCGAGCTGACCCACGAGGAGATCGGCGCGCGCATCGGCAAGTCGCGCGAGTACGTCAGCAACTATCTGCGCCTGCTCAATCTCGCGCCGCAGGTGGCGGTCCTGGTCAACGAAGGGCATCTGCATCTGGGCCACGCCAAGGCGCTGGCCGGCGCCAGTGTCGAGGAACAGTTGCGCTGGGCCGACGAAGTGATCCGCCACAAGCTGTCGGTGCGCCAGCTCGAACGGCGGCTGGCTTCGGCGCGCGAGCGCAGGATCGTGTTCAAGCCTGGCAAGCCCGGCGACTGGCGTGTGCTGGAGCGCGAGCTGTCGGATCACCTGGCCTGCCCGGTCACGGTGCAGTCCGACAAGGGTGGGAAAGGTGAGTTACGCGTCAAGTTTCATTCGCTGGACGAGCTCGATGGCCTGCTGGCGCGCATCGGCTACGCGGCCCGTTGAGGTTCCGGTTGTCCGTTTCGTCCTACCATTTATCGACAGGCGAAGGGGATAAGCTTGTGGATAAGCGCCATGTGCATCGCAGCAAACGTCGTAGTTTCGCGGTCCGGCTCCGGGCATGAACAAAAAATTACCGGAAGCTGAACGGCACCGGCGCGACTGTCATGAAAGTGCTTGAGCGAGGGGCGACGTGCCGCTGGATGCGCAACTGAATCTGTTCCGCGACGACTACCGGCTGCGCGAGAAAGTCAGCACGCGCGCGCGCAGCATCCGCATCGAGGTGCGGGAGCCGCGTGACGTCCTGCTGGTCTATCCGCGCTGGGTCGCGCGCGCCGAGGCGCTGGCCTTCCTGCGCTCGCGTGAGGCCTGGGTGCGGGCCAAGCTCGCCGAACTCGACGCGCGCGGGGCGGGCGATCCCCCGCCGGCGCGCTGGGACGGCGGCGATGAGATCCTCTGGCGCGGCGAGCGGGTGCCGGTGCTGATCGAGGCTGCGACGCTGCGGCAGATCCAGGTGCGCATCGAGCCGCAGCGGGTGACGCTGTTCGCGCCGCGGGCGGCCTGTGCCCAGGCGCACAAGCTGGAACTGGCGCTCAAGCGCGAGCTGATGCATCACGCCGGTGTCGAATCGCGCCGGCTGCTCGACGCCGAAGCAGCGCGGCTGGGCGTGCGCTGGACCCGCCTGTCCATCGCGGATCCGCGGTCCCAATGGGGCAGCTGCGCCCCGGACGGCACGGTCAGCCTGTCCTGGCGGCTGATCATGGCGCCGCCGCCGGTGCTGCGCTACGTCGTCGTGCACGAGCTCTGCCATCGCGTGCACATGGACCACTCGGCACACTTCTGGAGCCTGGTCGCACAGCAGCTGCCCGACTATCTGCAGCACAAGGCCTGGCTCCGGGAGCACGGCCAGCGCCTGCACGTCTACCTCCCCAGGCGCAGGCACGCCGATACCGGACACGACGGCGCCATCCATGGCGCCGACTTTCGATAGGCGGCGGCGCCGCGCACGCTCGCCTTGCAGATGTGTGCCCCGGGCTTGGCCGGCACGGACAAGAAGAACCCTCCCGCAACGGGCGTCACGGGAGGGTTCGGGGGTGCCCCGCAGGGGGGATGCGGGGCGGGGGACGAAGGCGTCGCGTGTCGAAGATGACCCGGCGGCGTCTTCGGCGGCTCCGAGCGCCCGGCCGTGGACGGCGGGGTGGGCTCGATCCGCCGGGGTGTCGTCGCGCCGTGGATGGCCGCGACGACGCCCTGGTCCAGTTACTCCGTCTTGGCTTCGCCTTCGGCCTGGGTTTCGACCGAGGCGCCGGCCTCGACGTGCGTGCCGCCGATCAGTCCGCCGACGGCACCGGTGGTGGCGTTGACCGCGCCAGTCGCCGCATGGGTGGTCTTGCCGACCGCGCCGGTCGCGGCGCTGGCCGTGCCGGTGGCGGCCTTCTTGGACGTTTCCTTTGCGGCCTTCGCCTTGGCCTTGGTTTCGGCCTTGGCTTCGCCTGCGGCGCTCTTGGCCGCGTCATGCGCTTCCATCGCGTGCGTCATGCCAGTGTCCTTGGCGGCCTGACCCTGGGCGGCGCCCTGGGCCGCGGCGTCCTTCAGCGCATCGGTGCTGGCATTGGTTTCGACGTGGACGTGGGCGTCGGCCTTGGCCTGGCCGTCGGCGGCCATCAGCGACAGCGGGGCGAACGCGAGGCTGGCAACGGCAGCGAGGTGAACGAGTTTCATGATCCTTCCTTTGGTGGTGACAGCCGGGTGGCTGGCGGGTGGGTGCAGCTTAGGCTTGGGCGCTGAACCCATTCTGAATGCCCGGCATCAGCCGGCGCGGCGCAGGATGCCCGACTTCTTCAGGTGGATCAGCAGCAGCGACACCGCCGCGGGGGTCACGCCGGAAATGCGCGCGGCCTGGCCCACGGTCTGCGGGCGATGCGTCATCAGCTTCTGGCGCACCTCGTTCGACAGGCCACTGATCGCCGCGTAATCGAATTCCAGCGGCAGTGCCGCATCCTCGTAACGGCGGTTGCGCTCGATCTCGGTCCGCTGGCGTTCGATGTAACCGGCGTACTTGACCTCGATCTCGATCTGCTCGGCGGCACAGCTGTCGATGTCCGGCGACGTGAGGCCGAGCCGTTGCAGCAGCGCGTAGCTGCCCTGCGGGCGGCGCAGCAGGTCGAGGCCGGACAGCCCGCCATCGGTCGGCGCATCGCCGAAGATCTCGACGAGCGCCGGCTCGCGCAGTTGCGCCGGCTTCAGCCACAGCGCATCGAGTTCGGCGCGGCCGCGCGCGATCGCCTCGCACTTGTCGGAAAAACGCGTCCAGCGCGTATCGTCCACCAGCCCCATCTCGCGGCCGACCGGCGTCAGCCGCAGGTCGGCGTTGTCCTCGCGCAGCAGCAGGCGGTGCTCGGCGCGCGAGGTGAACATGCGGTAGGGCTCGGTCGTGCCCAGCGTGATCAGGTCATCGACCAGCACGCCGATGTAGGCCTCGTGCCGCTGCGGCGTCCACGCCGGCAGTTCGCGCGCCTTGCGCGCCGCGTTGATGCCGGCGAGCAGGCCCTGCGCCGCCGCCTCCTCGTAGCCGGTGGTGCCGTTGATCTGGCCGGCGAAGAACAGACCTTCGAGCACCTTGGTCTCGAGCGAGCGCTGCAGGTCGCGCGGGTCGAAGTAGTCGTACTCGATCGCGTAGCCGGGCCGTGTGATGCGCGCCTGCTCCAGGCCCTCGATGCTGCGCACGAAGCGCTCCTGGATGTCGTAGGGCAGCGAGGTCGAGATGCCGTTCGGGTAGATCTCGCGCGTGTTCAGGCCTTCGGGTTCGAGGAAGATCTGGTGGCGGTCGCGGTCGGCGAAGCGGTTGACCTTGTCCTCGACGCTCGGGCAGTAGCGCGGGCCGGTGCCCTCGATGACGCCGGTGAACATGGGCGAGCGCGAAAAACCTTCGCGGATGATGTCGTGGGTCCGCGCGTTGGTGTGGGTGATGTGGCAGCAGACCTGTGGCGGATGCTCGTCGCGCGTGCCGATGAACGAGAACACCGGCGTCGGCGTGTCGCCCGGCTGCTCGGCCAGCCGCGACCAGTCGATCGTGCGGCCGTCCAGGCGCGGCGGCGTGCCGGTCTTGAGCCGGCCGACGCGCGGATGCAGTTCGCGCAGGCGCGCCGCCAGGGCCAGCGACGGCGCATCGCCGGCGCGACCGCCCGCGTGGTTCGACAGACCGACATGGATGCGCCCGCCGAGGAAGGTGCCGGTGGTCAGCACCACGCAGCGCGCGAAGAACTGCAGGCCCAGGCGCGTGACGACGCCGCGCACCTGCGTGCCCGCGACGATCAGATCCTCGACTTCCTGCTGGAACAGCGTGAGGTTCGGCTGGTTCTCCAGTGTCTCGCGCACGGCCCACTTGTAGAGCATGCGGTCGGCCTGCGCGCGGGTCGCGCGAACCGCAGGCCCCTTCGAAGCATTGAGGATGCGGAACTGGATGCCGGCGCGGTCCGCGGCGCGCGCCATCAGACCGCCGAGCGCGTCGATCTCCTTGACCAGGTGACCCTTGCCGATGCCGCCGATCGCCGGGTTGCAGGACATCTGCCCCAGCGTCTCGATGCTCTGCGTGACCAGCAGCGTCGCGCAGCCCATGCGCGCGGCGGCGAGCGCCGCTTCGGTGCCGGCGTGACCGCCGCCGACGACGATGACGTCAAATTCGTTGTGTGCGGGCGTCATGTGCTGTTTGCCTTTGCCGAGACCGGCACCTCAGTTTCGTCGGCTCGACCTTCCTGGCCTCGCCGCGAAACCCGGTCCGCGCCATCCATGGCGCGTCCGCGCTCCGGCGGTGACTGCCATCCGAGGCCGTCCACGACAGCCCCGGATCGCACGGCGTGACCGCCGCCGCCGACGATGACGTCAAACTGATTCTGCTGCGACATACCCGAAACCGCGCCGGCGAGGGCGCGCATTCTACGCCGGCATGGTCAATCTGTGCTCATGCGCCAGCGTGGCTCAGAACGGGATCTTCCCGGTCAGCATCTGCCACCACATCTTCCAGTCGCCCTGGAAGGACAGCCAGGGATACTTGAAGGTCGCCGGCTTGTTGTGCTCGAAGAAGAAATGGCCGACCCAGGCCCAGGCATAGCCCTGGACGAGGGCGACGGCGATCAGCGCCCAGGTCTGCGTCGCCAGCGCATAGGCCATGATCGCCAGGCCCAGGCTGCTGCCGATGAAATGCAGGCGCCGGCAGGTGCGGTTGGAGTGCTCGCCCAGGTAGAAGGGGTAGAACTCGTCGAGTGTCCGGTATTCCGCGGTCGTGGTCATGGCAGGCTCCTCATCGGGATCGTCCGAGTATAGGCGGCGCGGTCCGCGCGGCAACGGTAAATTCTGTCCACCTCGCCGGGGCCACGTTCTTGAAGATCGCCATCCTGTCGCGCAACGCGCGCCTGTACTCGACCCGCCGCCTGAAGGAAGCCGCCGAGGCGCGGGGGCATCGCGTGCGCGTGATCGACGTGCTGCGCTGCTACATGAACATCCGCCCGGGCAGCCCGGAGATCTGGTACCGCGGCCGGCGGCTGTCCGGCTTCGACGCGGTGATCCCGCGCATCGGCGCATCGGTGACCTTCTACGGCGCCGCCGTCGTGCGCCAGTTCGAGATGATGGGCGTGTACTGCGTCAACGAGTCGGTCGCGATCACGCGCGCGCGCGACAAGCTGCGCGCACTGCAGCTGCTGGCGCGCAAGGGCATCCCGATGCCGGCCACCGGTTTTGCGCACTCGCCGGACGATACCGAGGGCGTCGTCGGCCTGGTCGGCGGCGCGCCGCTGGTGATCAAGCTGGTCGAAGGCACGCAGGGGCAGGGTGTGGTGCTCGCCGAGACGCGCCAGGCCGCCGACTCGGTGATCGACGCCTTCCGTGGCCTCGATGCCTATTTCCTGGTGCAGGATTTCGTCGCCGAGGCCGGGGCCGCGGACATCCGCTGTCTGGTGGTCGGCAACAAGGTCGTCGCGGCGATGCGCCGTGTCGCGCGGCCGGGCGACTTCCGCGCCAACCTGCACCGCGGCGGCACGGCGGAAGCCGTGAAGATCACCGCCGAGGAGCGTGACATCGCGCTGCGCGCGGCGCGCATCATCGGACTGAACGTCGCCGGCGTCGATCTGCTGCGCACGCCGCAAGGCTCGATGGTGCTGGAGGTGAACGCCTCGCCGGGCCTCGAAGGCATCGAGGCGGCATCCGGCGTCGATGTCGCCGACCGCGTCATCACCTTCATCGAACGCCACGCTCGTCCGCACCGCACGCGCACCAAAGGAACCGGATGACTACGGCCGCAGTCCGGCGAGCAGGAACAGGCCCAGCAGCAGCGTCGTCCACAGCACCATCGTCCCGGTCGGCCAGGCGTCGGCGACGCGACCGTTGGGCCGCAAGGCCAGGCTGAGCCGCGCCGCGCCGCGCCAGGCCAGGCGCAGAACCGGCTGCAGCGCGCGGTCGCGGCCGCCGGCGAGCGCGCGCAGGAAACCATCCCAGACGGCCGGCGCGAAGCGGCGGTAGATCCAGTCGGAATCGAGATTCAGCGACGGGATCTCCGGCGGATACCAGCCGCGCCGGTACAGCACGGCGAAACCTGCGGCGGCGAACAGCAGCAGCTGCAACTGCGTGATCACATGCGTCACCGAGTAGGCGTCGTAGTCGAGGTCGAAGGGCAGCAGCGCATACAGCGGCGCCGGATACAGCCCGATGCCGATGCACAGCGCGGCGGCCAGCGCCATCGCCACCAGCATGTTCGCCGGCGCCTCGGCGCAGCGCTTGCCGGAGTCATGCGCGAAGAAGCTGAAGAACGGAATCTTGATGCCGGAGTGATCGAGCACGCCGGCCGAGGCGAACAGCAGCATCAGCCAGACGATCCAGCGGTGCTCCTCGGCGACCGCGGTCAGGATCATCGACTTGGTGACGAAGCCGGACAGCAGCGGGAACGAGGAGATCGACAGCGAACCGATGATGCAGAAGGCCGCGGTCCACGGCATCGACTTGTACAGCCCGCCGAGTTCCGAGGCCTTGATCGTGCCGACGCGGAACAGCACCGCGCCCATCGCCATGAACAGCAAGGCCTTGTAGAGGATGTGGGCGAAGGCGTGCGCGGCGGCGCCGTTGATCGCCAGTTCCGTGCCGACGCCGATGCCGCAGACCATGAAGCCGAGCTGGTTGTTGAGGCTGTAGGCGAGCACGCGGCGCAGGTCGTTCTCGATGACGGCGAAGAAGATCGGGAACAGGGTCATCGCCGCGCCGATCCAGATCAGCATCTCGGTGCCGGCGAAGCCGCGCGCCAGCGCATAGACCGCGAGCTTGGTCGTGAACGCCGACAGCACGACGGTGCCGGTCACGGTCGCTTCGGGGTAGGCATCCTGCAGCCAGTTGTGCAGCAGCGGGAACGCGCACTTGATGCCGAACGCGAGGAAGATCAGCGGCGCGCCGGGTTCGGCCAGATCCATGCGCTCGAAGTCCACGCTGCCGGTGGCGACGTAGCGCACCGCGATGCCGGCGATCAGCAGCACGCCGGAGCCGACCTGGATGATCAGGTAGCGCATGCCGACGCGGTAGGCGCGTTCGGTGCGGCGTGCCCAGATCAGGAACACCGACGACAGCGCGGTCAGCTCCCAGTACAGCATCAGCGTGACCAGGTCGCCGGCCAGCACCGCGCCGATCGCAGCGCCGGCATAGACCATCGCCGCCACGTGCTGCAGCGTGTCCTTGAGGTGCAGCGCATAGATCACCGCGAGCCAGGCGGCGATGTGGAAGATCACGCCGAAGACGAACGACAGCCGGTCGATGCGCAGCGTCTCCATCGCGATGCCGAAGAACTCGATCTCGCCGGCGTCCCCGGCCGGCAGCCAGCACAGCAGGGCGAGGCTCGCCGCGGGCAGCGCCAGCATGAACAGCTTGCGCGGGATCTCGTGCAGCAGGGGCAGCAACAGGCCGCCGGCGATCAGCAGCAGGGCCGGGTTGAGCAGTGCCTCAAGCATCGCGCTTCCCCGGTCCGCGGTGCTCGTAGTAGTCCTCCGGCCGCCGGATCAGCCGGCGCAGCGCCTTGGCACTCAGGACGATGAATACGTACGCGACGAAGCCGAACACGGCGAAGAAGCCGAACCAGGCCTCGAAGGCGAAGTGCGTCTGCTTGTCATAGAACAGGTCGGCCACGAGCAGCGCCGCGCACAGCGCGTAGAGTGCAGAGACGAGCCGCGTGACGTTGCGCGGCGAGTCGAGCCAGCGTTCGCGTTCGTTCATTCGTTGTCCCATCCATGGCCGAGGCGCTCCGCCAGCGGCGCCACCAGCCGATCCTCGAAGAAGAACAGGAAGAAGCAGGCGAGCGCGGTCAGGCACAACGGCAGCACGCAGGCCCACGGTGCTTCATGGATGCTGCGCCGGCGCGAGGTGCGTGATTCCCCTGAAGGGTCGTCGACCGCCGCCGGCGCGCCGCGCTGCGGCAGGAAGAATGCACGGACCGGGATCGGCATCAGGTAGGCAATGCCGAGCAGCGAGCTGACCAGCAGCACGCCCATCATCACCGGCGTGCCGGCCTCGACCGCGCCTTCCATCAACAGCAGCTTGTCCCAGCTGCCGGCCAACGGTGGCAGGCCGATGATCGACATGCCGGCGAGCGTGAATGCGGCGAAGGTGAACGGCATCTGCGGACCCAGACCATCGAGCTCGCTGACCTTGGTCTTGTGCGCCGCGACGTAGATCGCGCCGGCGCAGAAGAACAGCGTGATCTTGCCGGCGGCGTGCGTGACGATGTGCAGCGCGCCCTCGATCAGCGCGTCCTGCGAGGCCAGCGCGGCGCCGAGCACGATGTAGCTGAGCTGGCTCACGGTCGAGTAGGCGAGGCGCGCCTTGAGATTGTCCTGGCGGGCAGCGATCGCCGCAGCCGCAACGATCGTGAAGGCGGCGACCCAGGCCATCGGTTGGCCGACTTCCGATAAACGCATCGCGTCCATGCCGAAGAAATAGATGGTGATCTTCATCACCGTGAACACGCCGGCCTTGACCACGGCGACCGCGTGCAGCAGTGCCGATACCGGCGTCGGCGCGACCATCGCCGCCGGCAGCCAGCGGTGGAACGGCATCAGCGCCGCCTTGCCGATGCCGAACAGGAACAGCGCGTAGAGGATGCCCAGCACCTGCGGCGACGCCTGCCCGGCGAGGATGCCGCCGTCGCGGAATTCCAGCGTGCCGCTCAGCGCGTAGGTCCAGACCAGCGCCGGCAGCAGCAGGCCGATCGACGTCGTCAGCAGGATGATCAGATAGAGCCGTGCGCCGCGCCGTGCTTCGGGCGTGCCCTTGTGCGCGACCAGCGGCCAGGTCGCCAGCGTCAGCACCTCGTAGCCGACGAACAGGGTCAGGCCGTTGCCGGCGAAGGCGATCAGCATCGCCGCGGCGATCGCGATCGCGAAGCAGAAGTAGAAGCGCGTCTGGTGGCCTTCGCCGGCCGCGCGCATGTAGCCGATCGCATACAGCGAGGTCACCGGCCACAGGCAGCCGGCCACCGATGCGAACAGCAGGCCCAGCGGTTCCATTTCCAGCGCGAAGGACAGGCCCGGCATCCACGTCCACAACTCCAGGCGCGGGCGGCTTTCGACATGCGGCCACAGGCTCAGGACCAATGCGGCCAGCGCGAGGCCGGCGAGCAGCGTCGCCGCCTCGCGCAGGTTCGGCCAGCGCCGCAACAGCACGAGAGCGCCGGCTCCGGCGAGCGGCAAGCAGATCGCCGCCAGCATCAGCGCCGCGTTCATGGCGATGCACCCAGCAGCGCGCGTGCAGCCGTCGCGGCGTAATCGCCGAGCGCTCGACTGTCGAGCGCGACCCACAGCGACAGCAGCACCAGCAGCGCTGCGGCGACGTACATGCCGGGCGCGGCCGCTGCGACCGCGCCGGGTGGAGGATCGCGGAACCAGGCGATCTCGATGACGCGGCCGACATAGACGACGGCGAGCAGCGAACTGAACAGCATCGCCGCGAGCACCCCCCATTGCCCGCCGCCGATCAGGGCCTGCGCCAGCGCCCACTTGCCGACGAAGCCCGCGGTCAGCGGCATACCGATGAGTCCCAGACCGCCGATCAGCAGCACGGCGAAAGTCACGGGCATGCGCCGCGCGAGTCCGGCGAAATCGTCGAGGTGGGTGCCGCCGGCGCGCAGCAGGACGATCCCGGCCACCGCGAACAGCCCGCCCTTGATCAGGCCGTGATTGAACAGATGCAGATAGGCCGCGCTGAGGCCGCGTGCATCGGCGAGGCCGATGCCGGCGACGATGTAGCCGACCTGGCCGATGCTCGACCAGGCCAGCAGGCGCTTGAAGTCCTGCTGGAAACAGGCGACGGCCGAGCCGATCAGCATGCCGATCACGCCGAGCAGCAGCAGCAGTTCGGAAAGCGGCAGTGCACCGTTGACGAAGCCGCTGCCGAAGATGCCGAAGGCGTAGCGCAGGAAGGCGTAGATGGCGATCTTGGCGCCGGCGCCGGCCAGCAGCAGGCTGGCCGCGCTCGACGCCTCGGCATAGGCGTCCGGCTGCCAGGCATGCAGCGGGAACACCGCGGCCTTGATCGCCAGGCCGACGCCGATGAAGCCGAGCGCTGCCGTGAGCGCGCGGTTGCCGTACAGCGCCGGCACGCGTTCGGCGAGGTCGGCCATGTTCAGCGTGCCGGTCAGCGCGTACAGCAGGCCGATGCCGATCAGGACGAAGGTGCCGCCGGCCGTGCCCATCACCAGGTAGCGGAACGCCGCCAGCAGCGCGCGCCGTCGCCGGCCCATCGCGATCAGCGCATAGGCCGACAGCGAGGAGATTTCGAGGAACACGAACACATTGAACGCATCGCCGGTGATGCCGATGCCGAGCAGGCCGGCCAGGTACAGGCACAGGCAGGTGTAGTAGAGATAGATGCGCGGCGCTTCGGTCTCCGCGGCGACCACCTGCGGTGCGTAGATCGCGACGGCGAACGCGAGCAGGCCGACGAGCAGCAGCGGCAGCGCGTTGGCGGCGTCGACCACGTACTCGATGCCGAAGGGCGCGGGCCAGCCGCCCAGCGCGTAACGCAGCACCGTGCCGTCGGCCGTCTGAGCGACCAGCAGCGCGGCGATCACCAGCGTCGCCGTCGCTGCCGCCGCATACACCGCCCATGCGGCGCGCGGCCGGCGCAACACGACGCACAGCGGCGCGGCGAGCAGGGGGACGACGACCTGCAGTGCCGGCAGATGGTCGATCATCGCGGCTCGCCCTGGGCGCTGTCGCGTTTCAGCGCATCGTCCTCGTCGGTGGTGCCGTAGGCTTCGTGGATGCGCACGGTCAGCGCCAGCCCCAGCGCGGTGGTGGCGACACCGACGACGATCGCCGTCAGGATCAGCACGTGCGGCAGCGGATGCGAGTAGGCGGCGAACGCGGAATCGAGGATCGGCGCGGTGCCGTCGGCGCGCTTGCCGAGGCTGATGTAGAGCATGAACACCGCGACCTGGAAGACGTTGAGGCCGATCAGCTTCTTCACCAGGTTGGCGTGGCTCATGACCACGTACAGGCCGATCATCATCAACGCCATCGACACCCAGTAGCTGTAGTGGCTGGCGATCATCGCGCGTCCCGGCGGCCGGCAAAGGACAGGAACAGCATCAGCATCGCGGCGGCGACGGTGATGCCGACGCCCAGTTCGACCAGCAGGATGCCGAGGTGCTGTCCGGTCGCCGGATGTCCCGGATCGAGCGCGTCGTAGTCGAGGAAGGCGCCGCCGGCGACGAGCGTCGCCACGCCGACGCCGCCGTAGATGAGCACGCCGGCCGCGACCAGCCGCCGCAGCACACGCACCGGTGCCACGCCGCGCGCCGCCTCCAGCCCGAACACCAGGCCGTAGAGGATCAGGCCGGACGCGAAGATCACGCCGGCCTGGAAGCCGCCGCCCGGTCCATAGTCGCCGTGGAACTGCACGTACAGCGCGAACACCAGGATGAACGGCACCAGCAGCTTGGTGACCACGCGCAGCACCCGGTGTCGCGTATGCAAGGACATGACGGCATCGCTGGTTTTCGCATGCGCCGTCCTGCCGAGCAGCATCAGCACGGCAATCGCCGCCGTGAAGATGACCACGGTCTCGCCCAGGGTGTCGTAGCCGCGATAGCTGGCGAGCACCGAGGTCACCACGTTGGGGATCCCGATCTCGGTCGCCGAGTCGCGCAGGTAGCGCTCGGTCAGCGGGTGCTGCTGCACCGGCGTATCCGCCGCGGCGAACTTCGGCAGGTCGGCACTGGCGTAGATCAGCGCGGCGCCGGTCAACAGCGCCGCGAGCGCGGCCGGCACGCTGCGCCGCGGCGGCGTCGATTTCTCGCGCGAATCGGTCAGCGCGAGCGTGCACAGGAACAGCACGGTGGTCATGCCGGCGCCGACGGCGGCTTCGGTGAAGGCGACGTCCACGGCGTCGTGCAGCACGAAGATGCAGGCACAGGCCAGACTGAACAGGCCGGACAGCATCGCCGCGGCGAACAGCTGGCGGATGCGCGCGATCGCCAGCGCGGTGATCACCAGGATCGCGAACAGGGCGATGTTGATCGGGTGGAAGGCCGTCATCGCGGACGTTTCCCGAGCCGGACCAGGGGCCGCAGTCCATCGTCGAGCGCCGAACGCGCCAGTGCCTGCGACGCCGTCGGGCTGGTGAACATCAGGAACAGCAGGATCAGCAGCAGGCGCAGGCCCGTGGCCAGATCCTCGACGCGCAGCAGCAGGCCGAGCAGAACCAGCCCGGCGCCGGCGCTGTCGGTGATGCTCGCGGCGTGCGTGCGGGTGAAGAACTCGGGCAGACGGTACAGGCCGGCCGCGCCGGTGAGCACGAACAGCATCCCGGCACCGAGCAGCAGGTCGCTGGCGATCAGAATCACGTTCACAGGTCGCCCTCCTGCTGTTCGGGTGCGCCGGCGGCGCCGAACTCGCCGTGGTGCGTCAGCTTGAGCACCGCGACCGTGCCGGTAAAGTTGATCAGCGCATAGACCAGCGCGATGTCGAGGAAATGCGGACGGCCCGCGAGAAAGCCGGAGACGGCGATGAACAGCACCGTCTTGGTGCCGAAGCTGTTGACCGCGAGGATGCGATCGAACAGCGTCGGTCCCAGCAGCGCGCGACCGAGCGCCAGCAGCATGGCGGCCAGCAGCGCGAGCGTTGCCGCGAGCAGCATCAGCCCAGCTCCATGCGGCGGATGCGCGCGGCCATGTCGCCGCGCTCGAGTTCGCCGATCAGCGTTTCATCGACCGAGTGCACCTCGATCCATTCGTCCTCGACCTGCAGGGCCAGCGTGCCCGGCGTCAGCGTGATCGAATTCGCATAGGTCACCCGCTCCAGCTCGGTCATCGCGCCGATCGGCGTCGTGCGCAGTGTCGGGGCGATGCGCAGGTCCGGGGTCCAGATCATGCGCGCCAGGCGCAGGGCGGAGAGCAGGATCTGTCCGCCGAGCCAAGCCCAGTAGCGCGGTGCGCGCAGGCTCATCTCCAGCGGCCGGCCTTCGTGGTCGATGATGTCCATGCGCCGCGCCAGCCAGATCGCGAGCGCCACCGAGACCGCGCCGAAGAACAGGAACAGCGGGGCGTAGTGGCCGGACAGCAGCAGCCAGAACGCCGACAGCATCACGGCCATCCCCAGGACCGCTTTCATCGTGGCGGTTCGTATCGGTGCGGGTGGAGCCGGATACTTGCCCAATTCCGCGACCAGCGTCAACGCGCGCGCCACCCGGCCGCGCGTGCCGACGCGCGCGGCACTTCAACAGCAGCCGGGCGCGAAGTAGCTGTGGTTCATCCAGTAGTGCACGGCGATGCTCGCGGCGTAGCCGAGCGCGATCGCCCAGCTCCAGCGCAGGTGCGAGAAGAAGGTGTAGATGCCATGCGCCTGGCCCATCACGGCGACGCCCGCCGCCGAGCCGATCGACAGCAGCGAACCGCCGACGCCGGCGGTGAGGGTGACCAGCAGCCAGTGGCCGTCGCTCATCGCCGGATTCATCGTCAGCACGGCATACATCACCGGGATGTTGTCGATCACCGCCGAGACGATGCCGACGAGGATGTTGGCGGTCATCGGGCCGAGGCCTTCGTACATCAGCTGCGAACCGACCGCGAGGTAGCCGAGCGTGCCGAGGCCGCCGACGCACAGGATGATGCCGTAGAAGAACAGCAGCGTATCCCACTCCGCGCGGGCCACCTCGCGGAAGGTGTTGAGGCCGTGCTGCTCGGTGTGGTCGCTCATCATCGCGTCATGCGAGACGAACTCCATCTGCCGCGCCGCCTGGCGGCTCAACAGCCAGCCATAGAGCTTGAGCACGCCCAGGCCGCCCATCATGCCGAGCGCCGGCGGCAGGTGGAACGCGGTGTGCATCGTCACCGTCACCGCGACGGTGAGGATGAACATGAAGATGATCAGGAAGCCGCCGCGCTTGACGTGAAACTCCGCCTGCATCGGCGGCGGGATCTCCTTGGGCACGGCGAGGCTCATGATGAAGGCGGGCACCAGCCAGTTGACCAGCGAGGGCACCAGCAGCGCGAGGAACTCGCCGGCGTCGAGCACGCCCTTCTGCCAGACCATCAAGGTCGTGATGTCGCCGAAGGGGCTGAACGCACCGCCGGCATTGGCGGCGACGACGACATTGATGCAGGCGACGACGACGAAGCGCGGCTCGTGCTTGCCCACCGCGATGGCCACCGAAGCCAGCACCAGCGCGGTCGTCATGTTGTCGGCCAGCGGCGACATCAGGAATGCGATGGCGCCGGTGAGCCAGAACACGACCCGCAGCGAGAATCCGCGCGACACGAGCCAGCCGCGCAGCGCCTCGAAGACATTGCGCTCCTGCAAGGTATTCACGTAAGTCATCGCGACCAGCAGGAACAGTAGCAGTTCACCGTACTCGAGCAGGCTGCTGCGCACGAAATTGCCGGCCGATTCGTGGTCGCCATGCTCGATGTAGGCGATCCCGATCAGAGTCCAGATGAAGCCGGCGGCGAGCAGCACCGGGATGGACTTGCGCATCCCGCTCCACTCCTCGAGCACCACCATCGCATACGCGGCGACGAACAGCGCCAGCGACACCACACCGATCCAGCTCGTCGTGAGGTCGAGTGCGCCGCCGCCCGACGAGGCCATCGAAGCGGACGGGGCGAGCAGGGCGAGGACGGCGATCGGGATGCGCATCGTGCGGGATCCGAAGTGCGGGAGCGCGCGATCATAGCCCCGGTGTCGCAGTGCAGCAAAGGCGCCGCCGGCGAAAATCACGATGCGCGCCGCACCGGCGCCATTTGACGCGCGGGGCCGGGCAAGGTTTTGATAAGCGGGCGAGAGCGTGCGATCCGATCCGTTCTATTGACTGATGTCTCATCAGCGAGGGGCGATTCATGGCATTCGGCGGGCTGGCGCTGTACGCGGTTCTGGTCCTCGGACTCTGTGCGGTCATGCTCGGCCTGTCGGCCCTGCTGGGCCAGCGCACGCAGCTGACACGCGCCGGCGCCGAGCCCTATGAGTCGGGCATCGTCTCCACCGGCGGCGCGCGCTACCGCATGTCCGCAAAGTTCTACCTGGTGGCGATGTTCTTCGTGATCTTCGATCTCGAGGCGGTGTACGTACTCGCCTGGGGTGTCGCGGTGCGTGAGTCGGGCTGGGCCGGCTACGTCGAGGTCCTGGTGTTCCTCGTGATCCTGCTCGCCGCGCTGGTCTATCTGTGGCGGACCGGCGCGCTCGACTGGGCGCCGGCCAGGCAGAAGCCCTCGGAGCGGCGGTACTGACGAGCCCATGGAATACCGCCTCCAGCGCATGGACGGCCGCGGCGCCGTGCCATCGATCGACGAGCAGGTGCACAAGAGCGTCTTTCTGGGGCGCCTGCAGGACATGGCGCAGGCGGCGGTGAACTGGGGCCGCAAGAATTCGCTGTGGCCGTTCAACTTCGGCCTGTCCTGCTGCTACGTCGAGATGGCCACCGCGTTCACCAGCCCGCACGATCTGGCGCGCTTCGGCTCCGAGGTGATCCGCGCGACGCCGCGCCAGTCGGACGTCATCGTGATCTCCGGCACGCCGTTCCTGAAGATGGCGCCGGTGATCAAGCGGCTCTACGAGCAGATGCTCGAACCCAAGTGGGTCATCTCGATGGGTTCCTGCGCGAACTCCGGCGGCATGTACGACATCTATTCGGTGGTGCAGGGCGTGGACAAGATCCTGCCGGTGGATGTCTATATCTCCGGCTGCCCGCCGCGCCCGGAAGCCTTCCTGCAGGCGCTGATCCTGCTGCAGAACGGCATCCAGGCCGAGCGCCGGCCGCTGTCGTGGATGATCGGCCCGCAGGGCGTCACGCAGATGCCGCGGCTGTCGATGCGCGACGCGCGCAGCGCCGAGCGCAGGGCGGCCACCGATCTGCGCACGCCGGACACGATCTGATTTCATGACCGCACTCGCTCAGGAACTGCGGCCCAGCGGCGTCATCGGCGAGCTGTTCGCGCGCTTTCCGGGCGAGGGTTTCGTCGAGCAGGCCACGGCCGATGGCATCCCGACGATGTGGATTCCGGCGCGGCGGCTGCACGCGGTGATGAAGCTGCTCAAGCACGAGCTGCGGCCCGCCTACAAGATGCTCTACGACCTGACCGCGGTCGATGAGCGGCTGCGCCAGCAGCGCACCGGACTGCCGCAGTCCGATTTCACGGTCGTCTATCACCTGACCTCGTTCGAGCGCAACAGCGACGTGCGCATCAAGGTCGCGCTGAATGGCGAGTCGCCGAGTCTGCCGTCGATCAGTTCGCTGTGGCTCAACGCCAACTGGTACGAGCGCGAGGTCTGGGACCTGTTCGGCATCCGCTTCGACGGCCATCCGAACCTGCAGCGCATCATGATGCCGCGCACCTGGGTCGGGCACCCGCTGCGCAAGGACCATTACGCGCGTGCGACCGAGGCCGAGGCGCTGGTGATGGACCAGGCGCGCGTCGATCGCGAGCAGGAGGCGCTGCGGATCAAGCCCGAGGAGTGGGGGATGAAGGTCGCCGACGAGGACCACGACTACATGGTCCTCAATCTCGGTCCCAATCATCCGAGCGTGCACGGCGTGTTCCGCGTCATGCTGCAGCTCGACGGCGAGGAGATCGTGCAGGCGGTGCCGGACATCGGCTACCACCACCGCGGCGCCGAGAAGATGGGCGAGCGCCAGTCCTGGCACAGCTACATCCCGTACACCGACCGCATCGACTATCTCGGCGGCGTGATGAACAACCTGCCGTACCTGATGGCGGTCGAGCGCATGGCCGGCATCCAGGTGCCGGAGCGCGCGCAGACGATTCGCGTGATGCTGTGCGAGTTCTTCCGCATCACCTCGCACCTGCTCTACTACGGCACCTATGCGCAGGACGTCGGCAGCATGTCGCCGGTGTTCTACATGTTCGTCGATCGGCAGAAGGCCTATGACGTCATCGAGGCGATCACCGGCTTCCGCATGCACCCGGCCTGGTTCCGCATCGGCGGCGTCGCCGCCGACCTTCCGCAGGGCTGGGACAAGCTGGTGCGCGAGTTCCTCGACTGGATGCCGAAACGGCTGAAGGACTACGAGCAGATGGCGCTGAGGAACACCATCCTCAAGCGCCGCAGCATCGGCATCGGCGCCTACGACACCGCGGAGGCGATCGAATGGGGCGTGACCGGCCCCGGCCTGCGCGCGACCGGCTGCGCCTGGGACTACCGCAAGGCGCGGCCGTATTCGGGTTACGAGAACTTCGAGTTCGACATTCCCATCGGCAGGAACGGCGACGTCTATGACCGCTGCCTGGTGCGCGTCGAGGAGATCCGCCAGTCGCTGCGCATCATCGAGCAGTGCCTGAACCACATGCCGGCCGGCGACTACAAGGCGCGCCACCCGCTGACGACGCCACCGATCAAGGACCGCACGATGCAGGACATCGAGACCTTGATCCACCATTTTCTCAACGTGTCCTGGGGCCCGGTGATCCCGGCCGGCGAGTGCACGATGACGGTCGAGGCGACCAAGGGACTCAACAGCTATTACCTGACCAGCGACGGCGGCACGATGAGTTATCGCACGCGCATCCGCACGCCGAGCTTCGCGCACCTGCAGATGATCCCGTACATCTCGCGCGGCCTGATGGTGCCGGACCTGATCGCGATCATCGCGTCGATCGACTTCGTGATGGCGGACGTGGACCGCTAGCCATGCTCAGCAAGGAAGAAATCGCCGAGATCGAGCACGAGCTGTCTCACTACGAGCAGCCCGCCGCGGCCACGATCGAGGCATTGAAGATCGTGCAGAAACACCGCGGCTGGGTCAGCGACGAGGCCGTTGCCGACATCGCCGACAAGCTCGGATCGACGCCGGCGACCGTGGATGCGGTGGCGAGCTTCTACAACCTGATCTACCGCAGGCCGGTGGGCCGCCACGTGATCCACGTCTGCGACTCGGTGTCGTGCTGGATGCTCGGCCAGCCGCGCCTGACCGATCTGCTGAAGGCGCGCCTGGGCATCGGCTATGGCCAGACCACCGCCGACGGCCGTTTCACGCTGCTGCCGATCTGCTGCCTGGGCACCTGCGATCGCGCGCCGGCGATGATGATCGGGCCCGACACGCACCGCGATCTCGAATCGGTGGACGCCGCACGGCTCGACTCGATCCTGGAGCGCTATCGATGACCGCCCGCACCGCGCCCCCCGACAAGCCGCTGACCGACCGCATCCGGCCGGGGCATCCGCCCTACGGCCTGGCGGATTACGAGCGCCACGGCGGCTACCAGGGCCTGCGCGCGGCGCTGAAGATGGCGCCGCAGGACGTCACCGGCCAGGTCAAGACCGCCGGACTGCGTGGCCGCGGCGGCGCCGGCTTCCCGACCGGCGTCAAGTGGGGACTGGTGCCGATGGGGCCGGACGCGCCCAAGCAGAAGTACATCGTCGCCAACGGCGACGAGATGGAGCCGGGCACCTTCAAGGACCGGCTGCTGCTGGAAAACGATCCGCTGCAGTTCATCGAGGGCATCACCATCGGCGGCTACGCGATCGGCGCGAGCATCGGCTACGTGTTCCTGCGCGCCGAGTACGTGCTGGCGGCCGAGCGCCTGCAGGCGGCGATCAAGGAGTGTTACGCGCGCCATCTGCTCGGGCGCAACATCCTCGGCTCCGAGTTCTCCTTCGACCTCTATCTGCACACCAGCGCCGGCCGCTACATCTGCGGCGAGGAGACCGCGCTGATCAGCTCGCTCGAAGGCAAGCGCGCGGTGCCGCGCGCCAAGCCGCCGTTTCCGGCGACGGCCGGCCTGTTCGGCAAGCCCACGGTGGTCAACAACATCGAGACGCTGTGCAACGTCGCGCACATCGTGCACTACGGTGCGGACTGGTTTCGCGGCCTGTCGAAGTGCAAGGACGGCGGCACCAAGCTCTATGGCGCCTCCGGCAAGGTGCGGCGCCCCGGCACCTGGGAACTGCCGATGGGCACGACGGTGCGCGAGATTCTCGACGAGCATGCCGGGGGCATGCGCGAAGGGCTCAAGCTCAGGGGGTTCCTGCCGGGCGGTGCCAGCACCGACTTTCTCACTGCCGAGCATCTCGACCTGCCGATGGATTTCGACTCGGTCGCCAGGGCCGGCTCGCGCATGGGCACCGGCCAGATGATCGTACTCGATGACCAGACCGACGTCGTCGGCATGCTGCGCAACCTGCAGATGTTCTTCGCGCGCGAGTCCTGCGGCTGGTGCACGCCCTGCCGCGACGGCCTGCCGTGGGCCGAGAAGATACTCGCCGGACTCGAACGCGGGCAGGGACAGGCCGGCGATCTGGACATCCTGCGGCAGATGACGCGCCTGCTCGGTCCCGGCCGCACCTTCTGCGCGCACGCACCGGGAGCGATGGAGCCGCTGCAGTCCGCGCTCAAGCACTTCCGCGCCGACTTCGAGCGCGGCATCCGGGCGCGGCCGGAGCAGGCGTCGTGACCGCGTCGCGCAAGCCGCCGTCGGCGACGATCCACATCGACGGCAAGGCGCATGTCGTCGATCCGTCGCGCAACCTGCTGGAAGTGGCGCTGGAACTGGGCTACGACCTGCCGTACTTCTGCTGGCACCCGGCGCTGGGCAGCGTCGGTGCGTGCCGGCAGTGCGCGGTCACGCAGTTCCGCGACGAGAACGACGCGCAGGGCCGCGTCGTCATGGCCTGCATGACGCCCTGCACCGACAAGACGCGCGTGTCGCTGGCGCACGCCGACGCGGTCGAGATGCGCGAAGGTGTCATCGAGTTCCTGATGACCAACCACCCGCACGACTGTCCGGTCTGCGAGGAGGGCGGCCAGTGCCATCTGCAGGACATGACGCTGATGGCCGGCCATGCGTATCGCCGCTACCGCTACACCAAGCGCACGCATCTGAACCAGGACCTCGGCGCCTTCGTCGGCCACGAGATGAATCGCTGCATCGCCTGCTACCGCTGCGTGCGCTTCTACCGCGAATATGCCGGCGGCGAGGACCTCAATGTCTTCGGTGCGCACCACCACGTCTATTTCGGCCGCGCCGCGGACGGCACGCTGGACAGCCCGTTCGCCGGCAACCTCGTCGAGGTCTGTCCCACCGGCGTGTTCACCGACAAGACCTACGGCGAGTCGTACACGCGCAAGTGGGACCTGCAGCAGGCGCCCAGCGTCTGCCATCACTGCGCGGTCGGCTGCAACATCATGCCGGGCGAGCGCTACGGCCGGCTCAAGCGCGTCGAGAACCGCTACCACGGTGCACTCAACGGCTATTTCCTCTGCGACCGCGGACGCTACGGCTATCAGTACGTCAACGCCGACGACCGGCCGCGGCAACCGCTGCTGCGCGCCGACCGCGATGCACCGGCGTCCGTTGTCACCGCCGATGCGGCGCTGGAGCAGCTCGCGCAGTGGATCCGGGGCGGCCGCACGCTCGGCATCGGCTCGCCGCGCGCGTCGCTGGAAGCCAATCACGCGCTGCGTGCGATCGTGGGCGCCGACCGTTTCCATCGCGGCAGCATGGACGCCGCGCTCGACGATCTGGCGATCGAGATCCTGCAGCGCGGTCCGGCGCGCATCGCCTCGCTGCACGATGCCGAGCAGGCCGATGCCGTGCTGGTGCTCGGCGAGGACCTGCTCGCGACCGGCGCGCGCCTGGCGCTGGCGCTGCGTCAGGCGACGCGGCAGGCGGCGTTTGCCGCCGCCGACGCAGCCAACGTGCCGCGCTGGCAGGACCATTCCGTGCGGCTGCTCGCGCAGGATCTGCGCAGCCCGCTGTTCATCCTCAGCGCACACGCCACCGGCCTCGACGGCATCGCGCGCCGCGTCTTCCGCGGCGCGCCGCAGGATCTCGCACGGCTCGCGCAGGAGGTCGTGCATCTGCTCGACTACACGCAGCCGCGCGCGCCGGACCTCGACGACGACGCGATCCATCTCGCCCATGACATCGCCGAGTCGCTGAAGAAGGCGCAGCGCCCGCTGATCGTCGGCGGGACGTCGGCCGGTTCTGCGGCGCTGCTGCAGGAGGCGGCGAATCTGTGTGCTGCGCTGGCCAGGGCCGGGCGCGCGCCGTCGATCGCGCTGCTCCCGGCCGAGTGCAACAGCCTCGGCACCGCGCTGCTCGGTGGCGCGGGACTCGATGCGGCGCTGGCCCGCATCGAGGCGGGCGAGGTCGATACGCTGCTCGTGCTGGAGAACAACCTGTTCCGCCAGGTGCCGGCACCGCGCCTGAAGGCGGCGCTGGACCGGGTGCGGCATCTGGCCGTGCTCGACGTTCTGGCGTCGCCGACCACGGCCGCGGCGGATCTCGTGCTGCCGGCCGGCAGCTTCGCCGAAGCCGACGGTACGCTGGTGAATTACGAGGGTCGCGCGCAACGCTATTTCCAGGTCTTCGTCGCGCAGGATGCGGACATCCGCGCGTCCTGGCGCTGGCTGCAGCAGCTCGCGCCGCGGCTCGGCAAGGATCTGGGCGCGAACTTCGACGCGCTGACGGCGGCCTGCGCCGCGTCCGACCCGCGCCTGGCGCGCATCGTCGATGCCGCGCCTTCGGCCGCATTCCGCATCCATGGCAATCGCATCCCGCGCCAGCCGCATCGCTACAGCGGACGCACGGCGATGAACGCGGGGCGCGACATCCACGAGCCGCGACCGCCGCAGGACGCCGACACGCCGCTGGCGTTCTCGATGGAGGGCGCACGCAGCGGCGTGCCGTCCGCCGAGATTCCGATCTTCTGGTACCCGCGCTGGAACTCGAACCAGTCGGTCAACAAGTTCCAGCAGGAGATCGGTGGCCCCCTGCGCGGCGGCGATCCGGGCGTGCGCCTGATCGAGCCGGGGTCTGCGGTCGAGAGCTACGACCGGCCGGCGTTCCGCGCGCCAGTCCTGCTGGAGACGGTGTGGCTGCACGAGCTGTTCGGGTCGGAGGAACTGTCCGCGCGCGGTCCGGCCATCGCCAGCCGGGTGCCCGAACCCTATGTCCTGCTGCACCCGCAGACAGCGGATCGCGTCGGCCTTGCGGCGGGCGCGTTCGTGCAGGTGCAGGCCGACGGCCAGACCTGGCAGGCGCGGCTGCGCGTCAGCGCGGCGATGGCCGCGGACGTCGCCGGTGTGCCGCGTGGCCTGCCCGGCGTGCCGGTCTTCGCCGCGGGCACGGTGCTGCAGCTGCGGGGAGCGGATCCGTGATCCCGCAATCGCTGATCACCGTCGCGATCCTGCTCGTCGTGGTCGTCACCGCGGCGCTGCTGATCTGGGTCGAGCGCCGCATGCTCGGCCTGTGGCAGGACCGCTGGGGGCCGAACCGCGTGTGGTTCCTCGGCCTGGGCCAGGTCGTCGCCGACATGATCAAGATCTTCACCAAGCACGACTGGGTGCCGGACTTCGCCGACCGCCCCGTGTTCGTGATCGCGCCGGCGATCGTCATGGTGACGATCCTGCTGGCGTTTGCCGTCGTGCCGATCGCGCCGGGCATCTCCATCGCTGGCGACTGGAACGTCGGCGTGCTGTTCGTGCTCGGCATGACCTCGCTGGCGGTGTATTCGGTGATGCTCGGCGGCTGGGCGTCGAACAACAAGTACGCCCTGCTCGGCGCGATCCGCGCCAGCGCGCAGTCGATCAGCTACGAGGTGTTCATGGGCCTGGCGCTGCTCGGTGTCGTGATCCAGGCCGGTTCGTTCAGCCTGCAGGACATCGTGCTGGCGCAGCAGCATGGCTGGTTCATCGTCCCGCAGGCGCTGGGTTTCGTGCTGTTCATGATCGCGGGTCTGGCCGAGACCCACCGCCTGCCGCTGGATCTGCCCGAGGCCGAGCACGAGCTGACCGCCGGCTTCCACACCGAGTACTCGGGTATGAAGTTCGGCATGTTCTTCGTCGGCGAGTACGTCGCGGTGATCCTCGTCTCGGCCCTGCTGACCACGTTCTACTTCGGCGGCTGGCTCGGACCGGACTGGGGCCTGACGATCATGGGCTGGGCGTTCATGCCGCTGGTCTGGTTCGTCGTCAAGACTGGCGTGTTCATCCTGTTCTTCGTGCTGCTGCGCGCGGCGATCCCGCGGCCGCGCTACGACCAGCTGATGCGCTTCGGCTGGCTGGTGCTGCTGCCGCTCGCGCTGCTCAACGTGGCGGTGACCGGCGCCGTCGTGCTGTGGAGGGCCGGCGCATGAGCGCATCCCCGGGCGGCAAGCCGCAGCCACCGAAGATCGACTTCGTCGGCAAGGACGTCAGCAGCGCAACGCGCGATCACGGCGGTCTGCGCCTGCTCGTCGAGGGTTTCGCCACGCAATGCCTGTCGCTGTGGCGCGTGTTCCGGCACCTGTTCGCGCGCAAGGCGACGATCGAGTATCCGGAGCAGAAGCCCTACCTGCCGCCGCGCTACCGCGGCCGCATCGTGCTGACGCGCGACCCGGACGGCGAGGAGCGCTGCGTCGCCTGCAACCTGTGCGCGGTCGCCTGTCCGGTCGCCTGCATCGCGCTGCAGAAGGGCGAGAAGGAGGACGGACGCTGGTATCCGGAATGGTTCCGCATCAACTTCTCGCGCTGCATCTACTGCGGCATGTGCGAGGAAGCCTGCCCGACCTACGCGATCCAGCTCACGCCGGATTTCGAGATGGCCGAGTACGACCGCCGCAACATGGTCTATGAGAAGGAGCACCTGCTGATTTCCGGCCAGGGCAAGGTGCCGGGCTACAGCTTCTACAAGGTCGCGGGCCTGGCGATCGCCGGCAAGCCCAAGGGCGCCGCGCAGAACGAGGAGCCGCCGGTGGATCCGCGGAGTTTGATGCCATGAAGGCGGTTTCCAGTTTCCAGTTTCCAGTGTCCAGTACGAGCGCCGCAGGCGCTCGCTACGAAAAGCTGGTGGCGTGGCAAAAGGCCATGGAACTGGCGCGGCTTTGCTACTCATTGAGCGAGGCTTTTCCTTCTGACGAGAGGTTCGGGTTGACCGCGCAGTTAAGACGAGCCGCGACGTCGATCCCGAGCAACATTGCCGAGGGTCAAGGGCGGGTGACCAAGGGCGAGTTCAAACAGTTTCTTGGAAACGCGAGAGGCTCGCTGTTTGAAATCGAGACACAGATGTATCTGGCATCGTCGATGGGCTTCGTGACTCAGGCGCATCGCGACCAGTTCTTTGAGCTGTCGGCGGAAGTCGCACGACTCCTGAATGGCCTGATCACCTCACTGAGGTAATGCCGTGACTGGAAACTGGAAACTGGAAACTCCGGAGCGCGCGTGAGTGCGCTCTTCTACGGCGCTTCGGCCGTGGCGCTGGCGGCCACGCTGCTGGCCATCACGCGCGCGCATCCGGTGCATGCGCTGCTGTACCTGATCGTCTCGCTGCTCGGGGCCGCCGGCGTGATGCTGGCGCTGGGTGCGCCGTTCGCGGCGATGCTGGAAATCATCGTCTATGCCGGTGCGATCGTCGTGCTGTTCGTGTTCGTCGTGATGCTGCTCAATCTGGGGCCGGGGGTCGCCGAGCAGGAACGGCAGTGGCTGCGCCCGCGCTACTGGATCGGGCCGGGCCTGCTCGCCGGTCTGCTGCTGGTGCAGCTGCTCGCCGGCGTGCTCGGCCAGACGGCGCCGATGTCCACGGCGGAAGTGGGGGCCAAGGCGGTCGGCATCCTGTTGTTCGGTCCGTATCTGCTGGCGGTCGAACTGGGCTCGATGCTGCTGCTCGCGGGCCTGGTGTCCGCCTACCACCTCGGCCGCCGCGAGCCGCCACGGAGCAGCGGCTCATGAACGCCGTGCCGTTGGCCCATGCCCTGGGTGTCTGCGCGGCGCTGTTCGCGCTGGGCCTGGCCGGTCTGCTGGTGCGGCGCGGCCTGCTGTTCTCGCTGATGTGCCTGGAGATCATGCTCAATGCCGCGGGCCTGGCCTTCGTCGTCGGTGGCAGCCGCTGGGCGCAGCCGGACGGACAGGTGATGTTCGTGCTGGTACTGACGCTGGCGGCGGCCGAGGTCGCGGTCGGGCTGGCGCTGCTGCTGCAGATCCACATCCGCTTCCGGTCGCTCGATCCGGACGCGCTCAGCGGGATGAAGGCATGACCACTGCGCTCGAGCAGCCGATCCTTCACTGGGTGGTCCTGCTGCCGCTGGTGAGTGCAGCGATCCTGCTGCTGTGGACGAATGTCCCCCGCGCGCTGGTGACGCTGCTGGGCATCGGTTCGGTGGCCGGCGCCGCGGGCGTGACGGCGCTGCTCGCCTGGCACTGGGCGCAGGACCCGCAGCCGTACACGCAGCTGCTGTGGAACTGGGTGCAGCTGGAAAGCTTCACGCCGCGCATCGCGCTGTACCTGGACGGCCTGTCGCTGACGATGCTCGGCGTGATCACCGGCGTCGGTGCGCTGATCCACGCCTACGCCTCGGGCTACATGCGCGACGATCCGCGCTACCGGCAGTTCTTCGCGTACATGAACCTGTTCGTCGCGATGATGCTGCTGCTGGTGCTGGGCGACAACCTGCTGCTGTTGTATCTCGGCTGGGAGGGTGTCGGCCTGTGTTCCTACCTGCTGATCGGTTTCTGGAACGAGGATCCGGCCAACGGCGCGGCGGCGCGCAAGGCCTTCATCACGACGCGTGTCGGCGACACGGCGCTGGCGATCGGGCTGTTCCTGCTGTACCGCGAGCTGCACACGCTCGACATCGCCGTGATCCTCGCCAGCGCGCCGCAGGCCTGGGCCACCGGCTCGACGACGCCGACGCTGATCGCGCTGCTGATTCTCGGCGGCGCCGTCGGCAAGTCGGCGCAGCTGCCACTGCAGACCTGGCTGCCGGACGCGATGGCCGGCCCGACGCCGGTCTCCGCGCTGATCCACGCAGCGACGATGGTCACCGCCGGCGTGTACCTCGTCGCCCGCCTCAACGGCCTGTACCTGCTGGCGCCGGATGCGCTGGCCGTGGTCGGCTGGATCGGCGCGCTGACGCTGCTGCTCGCCGGCGGCGCGGCCCTGGCGCAGTCCGACATCAAGCGCGTACTGGCGTATTCGACGATGTCGCAGATCGGCTACATGTTCATGGCGCTGGGCGCCGGCGCCTGGCAGGCGGCGATCTTCCACCTGATGACCCACGCCTTCTTCAAGGCGCTGCTGTTCCTCGCCTCCGGCAGCGTGATCCTCGCCTGCCACCACGAGCAGGACATCTTCCGCATGGGTGGCCTGCGCAGGACCCTGCCGCTGGCGTTCTGGAGTTTCGTCGTCGGCGGCGCGGCGCTGGCGGCGCTGCCGATCGTCACCGCCGGGTTCTGGAGCAAGGAGGCGATCCTCGCCGGCGCCTGGTCGAGCGGCCATCGGGTCTGGTGGGGGATGGGTACAGCCTGCGCCTTCCTGACCGGGCTGTACACCTTCCGCCTGGTGTTCATCGTGTTCTTCGGCGCCGCCCGCGGCCATGCGCACGACGAGGACGGCTGGCGCATGCGCGTGCCGCTGGTCGTGCTGATGCTGCTGTCGGTGGCCGGCGGACTGATCGTGCAGCCGCTGTCCGCGGTGCTGCCGGCGAATCCGCAGGAACCGGCGAGCCACTGGCCGGAGATTCTCGCGATCGTGGCGGGAATCGGTGGCATCCTCCTGGCGTGGCGTTGGTACGGACACGGCGCAGCGGCGGCGCCGGTGGAGACGCCTTGGCGCGCGCTGGCGCGCAGCGGCTGGGGCTTCGATGCGCTGTACGACCGCCTGTTCGTGCGCCCGCTGTATGCCCTGGCGCGCATCAATCGTGCCGATGCCGTCGATCAAGGCTATGACCAGGTCGCGCGTAGCCTGATGGCCCTGCACCGCGCGTCGCTGAAGCTGCAGACCGGGCGGCTGCGCTGGTACGCGGCGGCGATGGCGATCGGCGTGGTCGGCCTGCTCGGAGCGGCGCACTGGTCATGAGCACGACCTTGAGTCCCTGGCTGCTGCCGGCGCTGATCGCGATCCCCTTCGTCGGCGGCCTGGTCGCGTGGTACGCGGAACGCCTGTCGCTGACCTGGCCGCGCTGGATCGGCCTGCTGTCGATGTCGGCGACGATGCTGCTGGCGCTGTGGATCTGGTCGCAGGCCGACGTGCCCGGCGTGATCCCCGCGCATGGCACGCCGGCCTGGCTGATCGAGTTCCGCGCCGACTGGATTCCGCGCTGGGGCATCAGCCTGCATCTGGGGCTCGACGGTCTGGGGCTGCTGATGATCCTGCTGACCGGCGCGCTGGGCGCGTTGTCGGTGGCCTGCTCGTGGCGCGAGATCCAGCAGTACGTCGGCTTCTTCCATCTGAACTTGCTGTGGAACCTCGCCGGCGTCATGGGCGTGTTCATGGCGCTGGATCTGTTCCTGTTCTTCGTGTTCTGGGAAGTGATGCTGGTGCCGATGTACTTCCTGATCGCGCTGTGGGGGCACTCCAGCCACGGCGGCCGCTCGCGCGTCTATGCGGCGACCAAGTTCTTCATCTTCACGCAGGCCTCCGGCCTGCTGATGCTGGTCGCGATCCTGGCGCTGGTCTGGCTGCACAAGGAGAACACCGGCCAGTGGAGCTTCGAGTACACCGACCTGCTGTACACGCCACTTGCGCACTGGCAGGAGGTCCTGCTGATGCTCGGCTTCTTCGTCGGCTTCGCGGTGAAACTACCGATCGTGCCGCTGCATCCGTGGCTGCCGGATGCGCATTCGCAGGCGCCGACCGCCGGCTCGGTCGATCTGGCCGGCGTGCTGCTCAAGACCGGCGCCTACGGCCTGCTGCGCTTCGTGCTGCCGCTGTTTCCGAACGCCTCGCAGGACTTCGCACCGGTGGCGATGGCGCTGGGCGTCGTCGGCATCCTCTACGGCGCCAAGCTGGCACTGGTGCAGACCGACATCAAGAGGCTGGTCGCCTACACCAGCGTCTCGCACATGGGCTTCGTGCTGCTGGGCATCTACGCAGGCAGTGCGCTGGCGCTGCAAGGCGCGGTCGTGCTGATGCTCGCGCATGGGCTGGCCACCGGCGGCCTGTTCGTGCTGTGCGGCGAGCTCTACGAGCGCCTGCATACGCGCGAACTGGGCAAGATGGGCGGATTGGCGCGGCGCGCGCCGCACTACGCGACCGCACTGATGTTCTTCGCGCTGGCCTCGCTGGGCTTGCCGGGGCTGGGCAATTTCGTCGGCGAGTTCCTGGTGCTGACCGGCAGTTTCCCGGTGTCGCCGTGGGCGACCGCGCTCGCCGCCACCGGACTGATCCTCGCGGCGGTCTATTCGTTGTATGTCGTGCAGCGCGCCTTGCACGGACCGGCCGCCACCGATGCGCCGGTCGAGGATCTGACGTCGCGCGAAAAGCTGATGATGGCGCTGATGATGGGTGCCTTGCTGCTGCTGGGTCTGTTCCCGCAGCCGGTGATCGATCTCGCGCGCGGGCCGCTGGTGCAGATCGCGTACTGGTACCAGCAGGGGGTGCCCACGCCATGACGCCGAGCCTTGGCGCACAGCTGTCCGCCGCCGCGCCGCTGATCCTGATGGCCGGCGGCATCGTGCTGATCATGCTGCTGATCGCGGCGCGGCGTGACCATCGCGCCGTCGCGCAGCTCACTACCCTGGGCTTCGTGCTGACCTTCGGGGCCTGTTTCCTGGCCCATCCGGCCACGGACCTCACGCCACTGCTGGTGATCGACACCTACGCGCGTTTCGCGATCGCGCTGATCGCCGCGGCGGGCGGCGTGACCGTGCCGCTGCTCTATGCCTACCTGGGGCATTACGACGGCTACCGCGAGGAGATGTACCTGCTGCTGCTGCTCGCGGCCTTCGGGGCGATGGTGCTGGTCTGTGCGCGCCACGCGGCGAGCCTACTGCTCGGCCTGGAGACGATGGGCGTGGCGCTGTTCGGCATGATCGCGTACCCGGTGCGGCGCAAGCGGCCGCTGGAGGCGGGCATCAAGTACCTGGTGCTGTCGGCGGCGGCGACGGCGACGCTGCTGTTCGGCTTCGCGCTGCTGTATGCGGCCACCGGCAGCCTGCACTTCGCAACGCTCGGCAGCATCCTGCAGGCGGCCTCGGCCGGCGACGCCCGCGGACTGGTGCTGGCGGGCCTGGCCCTGATCTGGGCCGGCTTCGCCTTCAAGCTGTCGCTGGTGCCCTTCCATCTGTGGACGGCCGACGTCCTCGAGGGCGCGCCGGCGCCGGTGGCCGGTTTTCTCGCCACGGTGTCCAAGGGCGCGGTCGCGCTGCTGCTGCTGCGCTGGCTGGACGCCACCGGGCTGGCGCTGGCGCCGGGGCTGGCGGCCGCGCTGGCGGTGGTCGCCGCGCTGAGCATCCTGGTCGGCAATCTCGCCGCGCTGCAGCACAACAATCTCAAGCGCCTGCTGGCCTATTCGTCGATCGCGCATTTCGGCTACCTGCTGGTGCCTTTCCTGGTCCTGGGTGCGACGGCGCACGAGGCGGTGCTGTTCTATGTCGCCGCCTACACGGTGATGACGCTCGGCTGCTTCGCCGCAATCGCCGTGATGTCCGGGTCCGAGGCGCACGACGATGCCGATCACCTGTATGACTATCGCGGCCTGTTCTGGCGGCGGCCGCTGGTCACCTCGGTGTTCGTGCCGATGCTGCTGGCCCAGGCCGGCGTGCCGCTGACGCTGGGTTTCCTGGCCAAGTTCTACGTGCTGACCGCGGCGGTCGAGCGGCACGCATGGTGGCTGGCGCTGGCCGTGGTGGTCGGCAGTGCGATCGGCCTGTACTACTACCTGCGCGTCGTCGTCGTGCAGTTCCTGCCCAAGCCGGGCATGCGCCCGGAAGGGCAGTGGTCGGAGATGAGCATCGCCAGCGGCGTCGCACTGGCGCTGCTGCTCGCGCTGCTGATCGGCTTCGGCGTCTGGCCGCAGCCCCTGGCCGCCGGGATCGGCCGCGCGGCCGCCGCGCTGCACTGAAACGCGCGTCGCCTCGTCCGTTCGGGTGGCGGCAGCGGGACCGATTGACTAAAATCCGCGCGCTTTTAAGACCTACTGACAGGTGGCCCGCTCGTGGAAGTCGCGCGCTTCAAGCTGAAAAAGGGCCTCGACCTGCCGATCCAGGGTGTCCCCGACCAGAGCGTCCATGATGCGCCTGCGGTGACGACTGTCGGCGTGGTCGGTGCCGATTACATCGACCTCAAGCCGACCATGTACGTGGAGGTCGGCGACCGCGTGAAGCTGGGGCAGCCCTTGTTCGAGGACAAGCGCCGGCCGGGCGTGCTGCATACCGCGCCGGCCGCCGGCGAGGTGATCGCGATCAACCGCGGCGCCCGGCGCGTGCTGCAGTCGGTCGTGATCCGGCTCGACGGACAGGACGAGGTCCGCTTCAAGTCCTGGACCGAGGCCGAGCTGCCGGCGCTGCCGGTCGAGGATGTCCGCGAGCAGCTGCGCGTTTCTGGACTGTGGACCGCGCTGCGCACGCGCCCGTACTCGCGCGTGCCGCGGCTCGACAGCGCACCGGCGGCGATCTTCGTGCCCTGCATCGACACGCGGCCGCTGGCGGCGGACCCGGCGGTGCTGATCAAGGGCCAGGAGCGCGATTTCCAGAACGGCCTCGCGGTGCTGTCGCGGCTGTCCGGCGAGCTGTACGTGTGCAAGGCGCCGGGTGCGGCGATTCCGGTGCCCGAGCTGCCGCAGATCCGCGTCGCCGAGTTCGAAGGGCCGCACCCGGCCGGTCTGGTCGGCACGCACATGCATTTCCTCAAGCCGGTCGGTGCGACGCGCACCAACTGGCATATCGGCCCGCAGGACGTGATCGCCATCGGCAGGCTGTTCACGACCGGACGCATCGATCCGACGCGCATCATCGCGCTCGGCGGACCGCAGGTGGTCAAGCCGCGGCTGCTGCGCACCCGGCTGGGCGCGTGCATGAGCGAGCTGATCACGCAGGAGATCAAGGCCGGTGAGTCGCGGCCGATTTCCGGGTCGATTCTCGGCGGCCGCGAATCGCGCGGTTGGGCCAACTACGTCGGCCGCTACAACACGCAGATCGCGGTGATCGCCGAGGGCCGCGAGCGCCGCTTCCTCGGCTGGATCAATCCGGCCGGCGACCGTCATTCCGCGATCCGGGTGTTCTTCTCGGCCTTCACGCGGGGCCGGCGCATGGCGATGAACACCTCGACCAACGGCTCGCCGCGTGCGATGGTGCCGATCGGCAATTACGAGAACGTGATGCCGCTCGATATCCTGGCGACGCCGCTGCTGCGCGCGCTGCTGGTGCGCGACACCGACACCGCACAGGCGCTCGGCGCGCTGGAACTGGACGAGGAGGACCTGGCGCTGTGCTCGTACGTCTGCGTCGGCAAGCACGACTACGGTCCGGTGCTGCGCGCGAATCTTCAGCAAATCGAGGCTGAAGGGTGAGACCCTAGGGTCGAACGTCCGGCCGGCAATGGCGGGCGGAGACCGGCCAGAGCGCGATGAAGCCGCGTATGGACGGTGCCGCGGGCGGGTCCGGAAGTTGAAGAAATGGCACGCGCGTTCCGGCAAGGGCGCCGGGCGCGCCAACCGAGGTAGGTTGATATGTCTGCACTTCGAGAATTTCTCGATCGCGTCGAACCCCTGTTCAAGAAGGGCGGGCGTTTCGAGAAGCTGTATCCCCTGTACGAGGCGGTCGATACGATCGCGTACTCACCCGGCGAGGTCACGCGCGCCGCGCCGCACGTGCGCGACGGCATCGACCTCAAGCGGGTGATGATCTACGTCTGGCTGGCGACGTTCCCGGCGATCGCGGTGGGTTGCTGGAACGTCGGCTTCCAGGCCAACCAGGCGCTCGCCGCGCTCGGCCACACGCAGATCGACGGCTGGCGCGGCGCGCTGCTGCATCTGTTCGGCATCGGCATCGACCCGAACAGTGTCTGGGACTGCTTCTGGCACGGCTTCTGGTACTGGCTGCCGGTCTATGCGGTGACCTTCGTCGTCGGCGGCTTCTGGGAAGTGCTGTTCGCGACGATGCGCCGGCACGAGATCAACGAGGGCTTCTTCGTCACCTCGATCCTGTTCTCGCTGATCCTGCCGCCGACCGTGCCGCTGTGGCAGGTCGCGCTGGGCATCTCCTTCGGCACGGTGATCGGCAAGGAGATCTTCGGCGGCACCGGCAAGAACTTCCTCAACCCGGCGCTGGTCGGCCGCGCCTTCCTGTACTTCGCCTACCCGGCGCAGCAGACCGGTGACACGATCTGGACCGCGGTGGACGGCTTCACGTCCGCGACGACGCTGGGCATCGCCAAGCTCGGCGGCCTCGATGCGGTGAAACAGACCGGCCTGACCTGGATGCAGACCTTCGTCGGCGTCGAGCAGGGCTCGGTCGGCGAAGTTTCGGCACTGGCGATCTTCATCGGCGGCGCGTTCCTGCTGATCACCGGTGTGGCCAATTACCGCATCGTGTTCGGCATGCTCGCCGGCATGATCGTCACCGCGCTGATGTTCAACCTGATCGGCTCGGCCAAGAACCCGATGTTCGCGTTTCCGTGGTACTGGCACCTGACCGTCGGCGGCTTCGCGTTCGGCATGATGTTCATGGCCACCGATCCGGTGTCGGCGGCGCATACCGACACCGGGCGCTGGATCTTCGGCGCGTTCTGCGGCGTGATGGTCGTGCTCGTGCGGGTGGTCAACCCGGCGTTCCCGGAGTCGGTGATGCTCGCCATCCTGCTCGGCAACATCGTCGCGCCGCTGATCGACTTCGCCGTCATCAAGGCCAACGTGGCACGGCGCCAGCGTCGTCTGGCCGCCGCCTGAGGAGGACGAAGACATGGCCGCCAAGGACACCAAGGCCTACGCCCTGTGGGTCGCATTCACGCTCTGTCTGGTCTGTTCGGTGCTGGTCAGCGCCGCGGCGATCGCGCTGCGCCCGGTGCAGCAGACCGCCAAGCTCGACGACAAGCGCAAGAACATCCTGCGCGTCGTCGATATGTACGAACCCGGCATGAACATCGACGAGGCGTTCCGCAAGATCACGCCCAAGGTCGTCGATCTCGACAGCGGCGAGATCAACGAGGCCATCGACCCCGCCGGCTATGACCAGTACGCCGCAGCCAAGGATCCGGCGCAGGGCGGCAAGCCGATCGCGGGCGACGACGACATCGCCAAGATCAAGTTCCGGCCGCGCTACGCCACCGTGTACTTCCTGTACAACGAGGACGGTTCGGTCCGCACCGTGATCCTGCCGATCAACGGCTACGGCCTGTGGTCCACGCTCTACGGCTTCCTCGCCGTGCAGGCCGACGGCAACACCGTGGTCGGCATCAACTTCTACCAGCATGCCGAGACCCCGGGCCTGGGCGGCGAGGTGGACAATCCGAACTGGAAGCGGATGTGGGCCGGCAAGTCGATCTACGACGCCAACGGCCAGGTCGCGCTGCATCTGGTCAAGGGCGGCGTCAATGCGGACAGCCCGGACGCCCGCTTCCAGGTCGATGCGCTGGCCGGCGCGACGCTGACGTCCAACGGCGTCGGCAACCTGGTCAAGTACTGGCTGTCGGATGCCGGGTTCAAGCCGTTCCTGCGCAACATCGCGCGCCAGCACGCCGCAGCGGCGCCGCCGGCCGAGGGTTGAGGTGAGCCATGTCTGAAGTCAACGCCAAGAAGATCGTCATCGAGCCGATCGCCGACAACAATCCGATCATCCTGCAGGTGCTCGGCATCTGCTCGGCGCTCGCGGTCACCAGCAAGCTCGAAACCGCGCTGATCATGTGCGTCGGCCTGACCACGGTGACCGCCTTCGCCAACCTGTTCTACAGCCTGGTGCGCAACTTCGTGCCCGGCAGCATCCGCATCATCGCGCAGATGACCATCGCGGCGACGCTGGTGATCCTCGTCGATCAGACCCTCAAGGCCGTGGCCTACGAGGCGTCCAAGCCGCTGTCGGTGTTCGTCGGCCTGATCCTGACCAACTGCATCGTCATGGGGCGGCTGGAGGCCTATGCGCAGTCGAACAAGCCGTGGCCGTCCTTCCTCGATGGTCTGGGCAATGGTCTGGGCTACTCGGCGATCCTGGTGACGCTGGCGGTGGTCCGCGAGCTGTTCGGCTCCGGCAAGCTGCTCGGCGTCGAGATCCTGCCGCTGGCCAAGGCGGGCGGCTGGTACGTGCCCAACGGCCTGCTGCTGCTGCCGCCGTCGGCGTTCTTCCTGATCGGCCTGATCATCTGGGCGGTGCGCACATGGAAGCCGCAGCAGGTCGAGAAACCGACTTTCCACATCCAGTCCGGCCAGACGCACGCCGGCACCGAAGCGCACTGACGGGGGACGCCAGATGGAACACTACGTCAATCTCGCGATCCGCTCGCTGTTCGTCGAGAACCTCGCGCTGTCGTTCTTCCTGGGCATGTGCACCTTCCTGGCGATCTCGAAGAAGATCGAGACCGCGCTGGGTCTGGGCATCGCCGTCATCGCCGTGCAGTCGCTGACGATGCCGCTGAACAACCTGCTGTTCCAGTACGTGCTCAAGCCGGGCGCGCTGGCCTGGGCGGGGTTGCCGGGCACCGACCTGACCTTCCTCGGCCTGATCCTGTACATCGGCGTGATCGCGGCGAGCGTGCAGATCCTGGAAATGACGCTCGACAAGTACGTGCCGGCGCTCTACAACGCGCTCGGCATCTTCCTGCCGCTGATCACCGTCAACTGCGCGATCCTCGGCGGCACGCTGTTCATGGTGGAGCGTGACTACACGCTCGCCGAGGCGAGCGTGTACGGCGTGTCGTCGGGCGCCTCGTGGGCGCTGGCGATCGTGCTGCTCGCCGGCGTGCGCGAGAAGCTCAAGTACTCCGATGTCCCGGCCGGCCTGCAGGGGCTGGGTATCACCTTCATTTCCGCGGGCCTGCTGGCGTTCGGCTTCATGGCCTTCTCGGGCATCCAGCTTTAAGGGAGTCGCGCAGACATGTTTCTCGAAATCGGTCTGGGCGTGGCGGTGTTCGTCGGCGTCATCCTGACGCTGGTCATCGTCATCCAGTTCGCCAAGGACCGGCTGGTGCCGGCCGGCAACGTCAAGATCCTGATCAACCACGAACGCGAGATCGAGGTTCCGGTCGGCGGCAAGCTGCTGCAGACGCTGGCCGGCTGCGGGCTGTACGTGCCCTCGGCCTGCGGTGGCGGCGGTTCCTGCGCGCAGTGCCGCGTCAAGGTGTTCGAAGGCGGCGGTAACATCCTGCCGACCGAGCTCAACCACATCACCAAGCGCGAAGCCAAGGAAGGCGACCGGCTGTCCTGCCAGGTCGCGGTCAAGCAGAACATGAAGATCGAGATCCCGGAGCACGTGTTCGGGGTCAAGAAGTGGGAGTGCACCGTGCGCTCCAATCACAACGTCGCCACCTTCATCAAGGAACTGGTGCTGGAACTGCCGCCGGGCGAGCGTGTCAACTTCCGCGCCGGCGGCTACATCCAGATCGAATGCCCGCCGCACGAGGTCGAATACAAGAACTTCGACGTCGAGCCGCGGTTCCGCGACGACTGGGACAAGTTCAATCTCTGGCAGTACAAGTCGGTGTGTACCGAGAAGGTCGAGCGCGCGTACTCGATGGCGAACTACCCCGAGGAGCTGGGCATCATCATGCTCAACGTGCGCATCGCCAGCCCGCCGCCGAAGCTGCCGCACGTCCCGCCCGGCAAGATGTCGAGCTACATCTTCAACCTCAAGCCGGGCGACAAGGTGACGATTTCCGGTCCGTTCGGCGAGTTCTTCGCGCGCGACACCGACAAGGAAATGGTGTTCATCGGCGGCGGTGCCGGCATGGCGCCGATGCGCAGCCACATCTTCGACCAGCTGATGCGCATCAGGACCAAGCGCAAGATCACCTTCTGGTACGGCGCGCGTTCCAAGCGCGAGATGTTCTACGTCGAGGACTTCGACCGGCTCGCCGCCGAGAACCCGAACTTCACCTGGCACGTGGCGCTGTCCGAGCCGTTGCCCGAGGACAACTGGACCGGCTACACCGGTTTCATCCACAACGTGCTCTACGAGAACTACCTCAAGCACCACAAGGCGCCCGAGGACTGCGAGTACTACATGTGCGGTCCGCCGGTCATGAACGCCGCGGTGATCAAGATGCTGCTGGACCTGGGCGTCGAGCGCAAGGACATCATGCTGGACGACTTCGGGGGGTGAGCCGGCGCGAGCGAGAAAAGTGCCGGTGGCACTTTTCTGCGCCGGCGAACGCCCGGCCATGGATGGCCGGGCCGGGGCCGGATCC